>NZ_JAQREZ010000089.1:0-8882 GCF_028598715.1 Pseudoalteromonas sp. GABNS16E | reverse complement strand
CAAGGTCGCAAGCGTTGTAAGAATAGGCATAAATCATAGCCAGTTTAACAACTGGCTGATATGCTATTTACGACAAAGTCGCTCGGTAATTAGACCGACACAATCCCTTGGTAATCACACTAATACAGATTAAACAATTAATCTAAGTAAAAACCAAATTCGTTTCTTATCCTTTGTAAATCTCCTTCCACGCTAATTTTCACTTCTTCAAGAATTAGGATTTCTTCCACAGCATCTTTAATCGTGAGATCTCTTTCTCTTTCCTTGTATTCAGCAATCATTTTGGCGAAGTTTTTTTGACCTTTCTTAGCTCTATTACCTGCTGACTCTATTCTTTCTAAATAATTTTGATCGACGTTAAGTGTTGAGGATTTTACTTTTGCTAAGTTAGCTTCTTGTATAACATCATTCCATAGCGAATTTATATGTGCAGATGTAACTCTTATGATCCTTTTATATTCAATTAATTGGATTATTTCCGTATGTTGGCGCATCCGCCAAGCAATCATCGCACTAATCATTGAAACTAACATGCTAACTATAGCTATAACAGACGGTGCTAAGCTTACCAAAACAGAGGATGTGCTCATTAATTATTTCACTTTTAATAAATGTATATTTTGAGTTCTAAATTGAGCTTATCACAGTTTAAAATTGATATATTCACAAAAATTTTATCAGCTACTCTCACTAAAGTAGTTAATTTTTATCTAGCTATTTTAGTGAGAGTAGCTTGAAGCTAAAAGAGCAGGTTGATGGCAAGTGGGAATCTATTTCTTCCTTTATGCCGCAAATCCCAAATGGGCAAACAGTGTATTTAAGCCGAACCTTTACAGATAAAGTATGGCTGATAAAAATTACAGGCAAACGCTACGAATCAATAGAACGTGCAGAGCAGGCCTTAAATCAAAAGTAATGCCTGTTAATTTACCGCACAGTGAGTGACTGCAAAAAAAGTTTAATATAAGTTTGCTGGTAAAGTGTGGCGGGCACGTTAGTATGCGCTAATAAAGGTACAAGGAGCGTAGTATGGCTAAGCAAACAGTGTTAATTATAGGTAATGGCCCCGTCGAAAAGGATGTAAGTAAAACTCTAAATAGCTTTGATAGAGTGGTGCGCTTTAATATGTGTGCAAACATGCCTGCATACTTAGGCCGTAAATGTACTGATTTATGGTTAGTGGGACGAGGTAGGCAAGGCGCAATGCTTTGCGCAGCGTTTCCAGATATAGATATAACGCAGCTGAAAAATGTCATGATCACTGCTCCAAAACCTAACTTATTTACTCAACCTTTTTATAAGCTAATTAACCGCAGGGGCTGTATTGACCATGGCGATGAAATAATACGCAAATATAGCCCGCTTGCAAACGTGAGTCGAATCGCCCAGCACGATAAAACAGCATTATTAAAACACTTATATACGTTTGGCAAACCTGCTTTTAAAGCTAAAACACCCAGTTCGGGAATGTTAGCCATTGAGCACTTTTTAAAGCAGCAAGCACAAGTGTATATTATCGGTTTTGGTTTTAAGGGCTGGAAGCGTCATCCGTGGGATTTAGAAAAGCAGTATGTAGCGTCACTTATTGCTAAACAAAAAGTACAGTTATTAAAAAGCCCCAGTTAATGCTGGGGCTAAAAAGTTATAACCAAGCTATTACCAAATCATCTCAACAAATTCAGGGTGATCGATATACGGGTTACGATTACCTTGAAACTCATAAGCTGCTTGGTTACGGTCAAGTTCCATTTGGCTAACAGGGTCGGCGTTATGCCAGTTAAGTAGCATAGCTACTACCCAGTTTTCGAATACTTGATTGCTTGTACCATTAAGGACTGCATTACTGGCAGTTGTGTTATTTTGCCACGAGCCTATTACATTCTCGTAGCGGGTTGCCATGTAAAAATAAGCGCGGGCAAAGTCACCTTTAAACTCATCAATTGGCTCAAACACCGTACCTGAGTAATTAATAGAGCTTGCTGCTGAACCGACTTTACTACCGTTTGTTGATGTAAATGATGCACTAGCCACTTCACCAAAAGGGTAGTTACTACGTTTTGAGTTTACATAACCGTCGGTTGCATAAATGTGGTGCACGTCTGAATTCATTGGCTCATTTGTGCCGCCAAACCAGCTTTTAGGGAACGAATGCTCGCGGTTATAGCAATCTGCTTCACTGTTATAAGTACCACACTGATCGCTTACCGCGGTGTAAATATAGCTGTCGCTACCATTTGGCTTTTCGCTATACATATCTAAAATACTGTTATCGTTTTCAAAGTATTTATCGCGTGCTGAAGAGTCGTAAAAGTTCCAAATAGCCGAGTAACCTTGCGAGCTGTGATTTTTGATAATGTTATAAAGCTCAGTTTTTAATGCATAGCCAGATAAGCCCTGTGTTGTTACGTAATAACCTGTTGGTGTTGGGTTAGTGCCACCGCCAGTATCACCACCAGAGCTATCGCCTAATTCAAAAGTTGTACTATCTGTGTTATTAAAACTTGCGCCACTGGCAAGTGTGGTGCTGCCCTGAGTGAGCGCGTAATTACCATTACCTACGTTACAGCACATACCGTCGCCATAGCTGTCACTTATAACTAGGGTGTATGCGCCATCAGTTAAACATAGTTGCTCATTATATTGTGTGTTAGAGGCATAATCACTACCACTGGCTACGCTGCTACCTTGGCTGTTGTTAACCACCCAGCTGGTTTCGCTGCCGTAGTTATCGGTATTAAGTGTTAAAGTAAGGCTATGGTCGTTACAGCTGCCTGTAGCGCCGCCGTCTGTATTAGGCAAAAAATTATCTACATAAACGGTTTCATTGCCATCAAAGCCGCTCATATCGTAAAAACGTAAACCAATATTAATGGTTTTATTACTGCTAGGCGTATAACTGTGGCTAATTGTTTGCCACTGGTTAGTTTGCGCTTGGTTAGAGTACCCTTGGTAGCCATCTACATACAGGCGGGCCCTTATGCTTCCTTCAGTGTGATATACATCCACTGAGAAATCATATGTTTTGCCCGCCTCCACACTAACTTGTTGTAATAAGTCGGTATTGCTTTGCGAGCCGGTGGTCACATTAATAGCCGCCGCGCTGTTTGCGTTATTTACGATACTGGTTGAGCGCGATACATTAATACCGCTATCAATTGTGGTCCACGCGTCAGGCGTATTGCCTGTCCACTGCTCAAATCCGCCATTTGCGACATTGGCCATTGCTGGGGTGGCGGCAATCAGTAATGCCGTGCTAAGTAACTTATTTTTGTATGTCCCGTGTGACATGATTTTTCCTATTTTTTATAGTTGAGTAAATAACATACACTATCTGCACAAGGTTACAAATTTGTTAAATACAAAATTAATAAAATAGCAATAATAAGCCTTTAAGCTGTTTTTGAAGGTCTTTATATAAATTAATAACTAAATGGAATAACAAAGCAGATTCTATTCTTTTTTTCTCACCGCATAGCCCGCTATCCTGCACACTAATAAAACCTCAGCAGAGTTACTCTGGGTGAGGTAAAACTCATTTTGAACAGCGCACCATGTGGGCTGTATGTAATTTTCAGGGTTATGGGGAACAAATTCATGTTGTTAGGTCAACTTAACGCAGCGGCAAGCCCGCTATCGCAAGAGCAAGTACAAAAGCTGCAAGGCTTAGTAGCAGAACTTAATCCGATTCAGCAAGCGTGGGTAAGTGGTTACTTAGCTGCAAATGCTAATTCTGCGGCTCTTGGTGGGCAAGCGCCTACAGCGGCTGCAAGCGATGCTGCGCCACTTACTATTTTGTATGGTTCGCAAACAGGTAATGCAAAAGGTGTGGCGACTAAGCTTAAAGAGCAAGCAGAGTCGCGCGGTCTAGCTGTAAAACTTGTGAGCATGTCTGACTACAAACCTACAGCCCTGAAAAAAGAAAAGTTTTTAACCGTTGTTGTATCTACCTACGGTGAAGGTGAGCCACCTGAAGATGCTGAAACACTGTATGAATTTTTAACTACCAAAAAAGCACCTAAGTTAGATGGCGTTAAAGTCGCGGTACTGGGTTTAGGCGACTCTAGCTATGAGTTTTTCTGCCAAACAGCAAAAGACTTTGAAGAGCGTTTAAACAAACTTGGCGCAGTAACTATTTTCCAACGTGCCGACCTAGATGTTGATTACGATGATGAAGCAGCCACTTGGATCACCGGTGCACTTGATGCATTCGAACCTGATTTAAAAGCACAGCAAGATGCTGCTGGCGGCCAAGTTGTATCAATGCCATTTGGCGCGCCAACAGCGGCAGCAAGCCAGTACACTAAGCAAAACCCATTTGCGGCAGAGCTTGTTACCGTACAAAAAATTACAGGGCGCGATTCTACTAAAGATGTACGCCATGTTGAGATTTCGCTTGAAGGCTCAGACATCACCTACTTACCTGGTGATTCATTAGGCGTGTACTTTTTAAATGATGAAGCCCGCGTAGATGAGCTACTAACACACACGCAAATCGATTCAGGCACACTTGTAAAAGTGGGCGAAGAGTCACTGCCTATTCGCGATGCATTAATCGAAAAGTTAGAGCTTACTCAGTCATACCCAGGCTTTGTAGAAAAATACGCAGTTGCAACGGGCACGCCAGAGCTACTAAAGCTTGTAGAAGATAAAGCCGCGATGCGTGAGTACATTGAGCCTCGTCAAATTTTTGATGTAGTGGCACAAAATCCTGCAAAAATAGACGCACAAACCTTAGTTGATTGCCTACGTAAACTACAAGCGCGCTTATACTCAATCGCTTCAAGCCAAAGCGAGGTTGAAGAGGAAGTGCACTTAACGGTAGGTTTAGTTGAGTTTGACGCCTTTGGCAGCGAACATTTAGGTGGCTGCTCTGGTTATTTAGCACGCCGTGCTGAAGAAGGGTGTAAAGTTAAAGTATTTAGTGAGCACAATGACAACTTCCGTTTACCTAGCGATGATAATACCCCCATTATTATGGTTGGCCCAGGTACCGGTATTGCGCCATTCCGTGCATTTTTACAAGAGCGTGACTCGCGAGAAGCACAAGGCAAAAATTGGCTGTTTTTCGGTAACCCACACTTTACACAAGACTTCTTGTACCAAGTAGAAATTCAGGGTTATTTAAAATCAGGCCTATTAAGCAAAGTTGACGTTGCATTTAGCCGTGACCAAGCCGAAAAAGTATACGTACAAGACAAACTACGCAAAAATTCAAAAGAAATTTTTGAGTGGCTAGAAGCGGGTGCGCATTTTTATGTATGTGGTGATGCAAACCGCATGGCAAAAGATGTACACAACGCCTTAGTTGATATCATCAGCGAAAACACCGGTAAAAGCTACGAAGACGCAGAGCAATATTTAAAAGACTTACGTAGCGCTAACCGCTATCAGAAAGACGTGTATTAATCACGTTTCTTATTTTATTAACAGCTAGCAGCCGTCACTGTAACAAATTTAGGATTTAAAATGAGCGAACAAGATAAAAACGTAAAACTTTCTGATAACGAACGTTTGAAAAGAGAAAGTAACTTTTTACGTGGCACCATAGAGCAAGACTTAAAAGATGAAATTACCGGTGGTTTTACAGCCGATAACTTCCAACTTATACGTTTTCACGGTATGTACCAGCAAGATGACCGCGATATACGTCCTGAGCGCGCAAAGCAAAAGCTAGAGCCGCTGCACAACGTAATGCTACGTGCACGTATGCCTGGCGGTATTATCAAGCCTGAGCAATGGCTAGCAATTGATAAATTTGCCGATGAAAAAACAAGTTACGGCAGTATTCGTTTAACAACACGTCAAACGTTTCAATTTCATGGTGTATTAAAGCCAAATATTAAAGGCATGCACCAAATGCTTAATAGCGTTGGCATTGACTCTATTGCCACCGCAGGCGATGTAAACCGTAACGTACTATGTACGACTAACCCTGTTGAGTCAGAGTTACATCAAGAAGCGTATGAGTGGGCTGCAAAAATTTCTGAGCATTTACTTCCAAAAACGAAAGCATACGCTGAAATTTGGTTAAATGGCGAAAAAGCAGAAACTACAGAAGAGCCAATTTTAGGTTCTAACTACTTACCGCGTAAGTTTAAAACCACGGTTACTATTCCGCCTAACAACGAAGTTGATGTGCATGCGAATGACTTAAACTTTGTTGCTATTGCTGAAGATGGCAAGCTTGTTGGCTTTAACGTACTTGTAGGTGGTGGCCTAGCTATGACCCACGGTGATACGGCTACGTATCCGCGTAAAGCTGACGACTTTGGTTTTATTGCCCTAGAAGACACTTTAAAAATTGCTGAGCACGTTGTATCAGTGCAGCGCGATTGGGGTAACCGTTCTAACCGTAAAAATGCAAAAACTAAATACACACTAGACCGTGTTGGGTCTGACGTATTTAAAGCCGAAGTAGAAAAACGTGCCGGTGTAAGCTTTGCACCAAGCCGCCCTTATGAGTTTACTCACCGTGGCGATCGTATCGGTTGGGTAGAAGGCATTGATGGCAAGCACCACCTTACGCTATTTATACAAAGTGGCCGTATTTTAGACTACCCAGGTAAGCCATTAAAAACAGGTTGTCGTAAAATTGCTGAAGTGCACCAAGGCGATATGCGCATGACGGCTAACCAAAACTTAATTATTGCTGGTGTGCCTGCCGATCAAAAAGCAGTCATTGAAGAAATTGCCCGTAACCACGGCCTAATTGATGACAAAGACACTGAGCAACGTAAAAACTCAATGGCGTGTGTAGCATTGCCAACGTGTCCGCTTGCTATGGCCGAAGCTGAGCGTTACTTACCAAGCTTAATTGAAAAAACCGAAGCACTACTTGCTAAGCATGGCATACCTGATGACAGTATTATTATGCGTGTTGTAGGTTGTCCTAACGGTTGTGGCCGCGCAATGCTTGCAGAAGCTGGTTTAGTAGGTAAAGGCCCTGGTAAATACAACGTTTACTTAGGCGGTAATTTAGAAGGTACACGCATTCCTAAACTGTACCTAGAAAACGTAGGTGAAGATGTTTACCTAGACGCGTTTGATAAGCTGATTGGCCAGTGGGCAAGTGAGCGAAACGACGGTGAATGTTTTGGTGACTTTGTAATTCGCAAAGGCATTGTTGCTGAAGTAAAAGTATCAGTAACCGATTTTCACGCTTAATTAAATACCCACGCGGAGCGTGGGTGAGGTTTAAAATTAACCATGAGTGAATTTAAAAACATATTACAGCTTGATAAGCAAAGCCAAGCGGCATTGCTTGCAGATGCAAACGGCATACTTGCACCAATGAGTGCGGAGCAGCGTGTTGCATGGGCACTAGAGAACTTACCCGATACAGCTTTTTTATCATCAAGCTTTGGTATTCAAGCGGCGGTCATGCTGCATTTAGTAACATCTCAGCGTCCTGATATTCCTGTGGTATTAACCGATACGGGTTATTTATTTCCAGAAACGTATCAGTTTATTGAGCAAATGACAGCGCGCCTATCACTTAATTTACAGGTGTATAAAGCTGAGCTAAGCCCTGCATGGCAAGAAGCTAAATATGGTAAATTATGGGAACAAGGCGAGGACGGTATTAAGCAATATAATCAGCTTAATAAAGTAGAGCCCATGACCCGCGCATTAAAAGAAATTGGTGCCGGTACTTGGTTTAGTGGCCTGCGCCGTGACCAATCGTCGACCCGTGCAGATAAACAGTTTGTTGAGATAAGCCGAGGTACGGTAAAAGTGTACCCGATTATTGAATGGTCAAACCGCGACGTATATCAATACCTTACTAAGCATGATTTACCTTACCACCCATTATGGGAGCAAGGTTATGTGTCCATGGGTGATGTGCATACTACGCGTAAACTTGAGCCAGGTATGAGCGAAGAAGAAACGCGCTTTTTTGGTTTAAACCGCGAATGCGGGCTGCATATTGACGGCGATGGCATTTAAAAAAAAGAAAATGCTAAACAACTATTTAAACGCAACTTAGGTTGCGTTTTTTATTGCAAAAAAATTGCCTGATTAAGTATTTTTTATTAGACTTGCCTTTCAAGGATTCATTTTTAAGCAGGAACGCTATGAAATACTTCACCTACTTGGCAATATCAGTCATGATCATTGCTGTTATCTCTTTGTTTTACCTAAAAAAGCCAGATGGCCAAACATGGCTTTCTAGTTCATCTATTAGTGCTGAATCTCACAAAATTAAAGAAAAAATGGTCGCGTTATCTAGCAATACGTTTAATCAGGCAGTGCAAGGCGCAAAACAAGCAGGCGATAAAATTGCGCAGAGTGTAAACAATGATGCGGCGACAATTAAACCCGGTAACAAAATTTATAAGTGGCAAGATAAAAACGGCCAATGGCATTTTTCAGATACGCCTAATGCAGATGGCAAAAGTATTGAGGTAAAACTTGATGCCCGTGATGTCACTGTTGTAGCCGCAGAAGACACCTCAATTTTGAGTAGCAGTGCAAGTACCTCAAAAAAGAGTATTCAACCACCTACACCTACCGTTTACAACGCTGAATCTATTCAAAAACTGTTTGAAGATGCTGAAAAGGCAAAGCAAAAATTAGAGCAGCGCAGTAAAGAGATGCAAAGTATAGGTGGGTACTAAATTTTATTGTGTGCTTAGCATTAAAACTTACTCAATATGAGGGGTTTGTAATTTGTGAGCTGAGTTACTGCGCCTTCGTTATGCTAAGGGCTTACAGCCAGTTAAAAGCAATACCAAGTTGCAATACTCGTTAATTATGTGTCCCGTCCTGAAATAGGTTGACGGTTTTAATGAAAGACTTGGTGCGAAAGCGCCAGGTCTTTTTTATGCACTTGATTTGGTGTTTTCATATCCAAACTTAAGTGCGGTCGCATTTCATTGTAT
>NZ_JAQREZ010000088.1:0-9337 GCF_028598715.1 Pseudoalteromonas sp. GABNS16E | reverse complement strand
AGCTAACTTATTACGCACTTCCGACGAGGCGGGAAGATAGATTTTACCCTCGAAGGGTCAAACCCAAACCAAGTAAATACCCCACCAAAAAGAAAAATACCAGTCAGCTTAACTGACTGGCATTAGCTATATAGCCCTTTTTTATGGCTATATTTTATAGCGTTTCTTCATCAGTATTCGCTGAGCGCACTTGCTCTTTTAAAAACTGTGCGGCTTTAGAGTATTCAATTTCAAGGGTATCCCTTTGCGCTATTAGCTCATCGGTATCAAGCTCGGCATTTCGACACTTCTCTTCAAACTCTTCTGCACATTGCGCAACGGCCTCTGCACCAATAGTTTTAGAGATAGCCTTGAGCTGATGACAAGCACTGCTTATCTCGTCTCTGTCATTAACCATAACGCCGGAATTAATACTTTTAATTAGGCTTTGGCTTTGCTCTAAAAACATTTTGAAAAAGCGTATTTGTTTGGCTTCGTCGCCGTTTACATAAGTAGATACCGCGTCCATATTAATAGGCATGGCAGGTTTTTGATGAATGACAACAGTTTGGTCTTTATTATGCTTATCATACCAACGCTTTAAGGTATCTTCTAAGGCATTAAGCTCTATAGGCTTAGTAATAAAGTCATTAATACCTACCGCCAGGCAACGCTCTTTTTCACCTTTGAGCGCATTGGCAGTAACCGCAATAATATAAGGCTGAGCGTCTATAGAATCTAACAACTTGGCTTCATCGCGAATTTTTTCAACCATATCGTAACCTGACATTTTTGGCATATGTAAGTCGGTTAATATGAGCGAGTAATTGTTTTGACGCCACATATCTAAACCTTCTTCACCGTTATTTGCTACTTCAACGCCATAGCCTAGTATATGCAGTTGGTCGGTTAAAACTTGCTGGTTTAGTAAGTTATCTTCTACTAATAAAATGAGTTTATTGGCATCGCGTGCTTGTTCAACATTTAAATAATTGTTGAGTGTTTTTGTTTTTTTAATTTGTTTAGGTTGATGCAAGCCTGCTGCTACCAATATCGACATCATAAAGTTAGATTTACACAGCGGTGAGGCATTAATATAAAATACATTTTTATGGTTTATAGCGGCTTCATCAAGCTTACTTAATACCACTACTTGTTGATTATTATCTTCAAGTGAGTAAATAAGACGACGCAGTAAAGAGTTAACTTTTTCCATATCATCTATGCCATCGACAACCCAGATAATATCGTGCTGCTCTTGTTGAGCTTCTATTTCTTGCTGGTTGTGCACGTAGGTAATTTTAGCGCCCATAAATGACAAATAGCGGTACATTGCTTTTTCGCGCTCTAAATGATTGCTCACTACCACTACATGTTTGCCATTGAGCGCATTTTTATGTGCGTACTTAATTTTTCCTGAGGTACCAAATGGAAGCTCAACGGTAAATTCGCTACCAATGCCTGCATGGCTAGTTACATTAATAGTACCGAGCATAAGCTCGGTTAAACTTTTACAAATAGAAAGTCCTAAACCAGTGCCGCCGTATTCACGGGTAATTGAGTTTTCGGCTTGCACAAACGGGTTAAATATTTCTCGCAGTTGCGCTTGGGTCATGCCCTTGCCGTTATCGGTTACGCAAAAACGCAGCGTAAAATGATCTGCCGTATTATGGGCCACTTCTACCGATATTTTTACGTGCCCTTGGCGTTTATCATCAGTACTGGTGAACTTAATTGCATTACTACAAAGGTTATACAGTACTTGGCGAACCCGTATTGTATCGCCAGTTAAATTAGTTGGAATATCTGGCGCAATAGAAAGCTCTAAATCTAATTTGCGCTTTTTAGCAACAGATGAAAGCACGCGAGCAACCTCTTCAATCGTATCAGTAACTGAAAAAGGCGTAGGGTCAATATTTAGCTTACCCGCTTCAATTTTAGAGAAGTCTAAAATATCATCCAAAATACTTAATAGTGAAAACGCTGACTCACGGATAATAGTACTTAAACGATGCTGCGCGCCATCAAGCTCTGTTTGTCTTAATAAATCTATAGTGCCAATAACGCCGTTCATAGGGGTGCGAATTTCATGGCTCATAGTGGCTAAAAAGGTCGTTTTAGTTTCGCTAGCGCGTTGTGCTTTTAATGTCGCTTGCTCTAATGCAATTGTTCTTTGTTGTACTTCGCTCTCAAGGCCTGTTTGTAATTTTTGAAGTTCTTTTTGCGCAGCCTCTTTTTCAGACATTACTGAGTTAACTTTATCTAGCAGCAAGTTAATGTTTTTAGCTACACCAGATAAGCCTAGGTCTAGTTTTTCACTTACTTTACTGTCGTAATTGCCATTTTCGGTAATCGCTTGAAGTTCTTCATTTAATAAATGACTACTTTTACGCAAGCGAGTATTTATATAGGTATTAAATAGTAGGGCTAATGCAAATAAGGCAAACACGCTTACAATTGCAATAATATAGGCTATTACTTGCGAGTCTTGCTGCGTTAAAGGCGGTGCTGGTAACTGTTGTTTTATTATTAGTTCACCAATAGGCTGGTCGTTCAAAAGCAATATATGGTGCAATACACCTTGCTCAGTTAAATGCTCATTTACTTTTTTAGACTCGATAGCGGGTTTAGTGCTGCTATATACAAGTTGGGTTTCTGAGGTGGCATTAAAGCGATAGAGCGTGTATTCAAACTCATCATCTAATACTGAGGTAAGCTCAAGTAGCTGGCGAACCTTGCCTTGCCCATACATAGTAAGTGCATCTACCATTGGTAAATCAAGTTGCTGTACTAGCTGCGTAATACTTACTTTTTGTTTGGCTGCTGGTGCAGGTTGTGTGTTTTGCGAATAAAACGCAAAGGCAACAATAGCAAGCGCTGTTACTGCAATATTAATTATTAAAAAAAGTGGCAGTAAGCCTTTCACCGGCGAAGAGAATTTACTCTGCATTGATTGTTCCCATTGGTATTTGTTTGTACGATAAGCCCTTATCGTATTTTCACAGTAATCGTATCATTTACGTAAAATAATTCACTACGTTTTTAGTCTGGTTTAATTGATTAAATTAAGGTTTTTTGTGAGTTTTTGTTGGATAAATAAACATTAGTATATAAAAATACGCTTTGTTGTGTGAAAACCGTTCAAACAGTTATAAAGAGTAAAAAAAAAGTTGACTTGTAAGGGCAAAACTCGTTTAATACGCCGCACGCCCAGATGGCTCAGTCGATAGCGCTGAATGGGAATTGCATTAAAAATCATTTATGGTTTTTAATTAGCACTGTTAAAGTGCCTCGATAGCTCAGTTGGTAGAGCAGAGGATTGAAAATCCTCGTGTCCCTGGTTCGATTCCGGGTCGAGGCACCATTTATTTTAAGTTCTCAATCTTTAAAATTGAACGTGCCTTAGCACACAGTTTAGTGTGCCGACTTAGCTCAGCTGGTAGAGCAACTGACTTGTAATCAGTAGGTCAACCGTTCGACTCGGTTAGTCGGCACCATTTATTTAAATTAAATGTTCTAAACATTTAATTGCACTGTTTAAGTGCCTCGATAGCTCAGTTGGTAGAGCAGAGGATTGAAAATCCTCGTGTCCCTGGTTCGATTCCGGGTCGAGGCACCATTTATATTAAAGCCCTGCATACACATGCAGGGCTTTTTTTTGTTTAAAATTTATTATGGACAAAACAGTCCATATTAATTGGGTATATCCTCTCTTTTTCTCCCTTGTTTGCATGCGCATAATTACCTCATCAAAAGGTTAGGTGCTGTTATTACTCACTCCATTTACTCACTCAAAATGATTGATTTAAGTAATAAAGTGCAGGGTACCTTTAGTCCTAATAATGCCAATCCGTAATAATACTTAATCATTTTGCGGGGCTAAACGTGTCACTACCGGCGTTAAAAATTCTCATTTAGAACAAATAAATAGTGAATTTTTTTGCCTAGCTATCAGCACGTTTTTCAAGCCTCAAAATAGATCACTTAATTAAGCGTATTGGTATCAGTAATTTAAAGCTGGAGCTAATTATGATCACGCAAATTGTTAAGTTTGATATTAAAGACGAGCACATCGCACAATTTAAAGCGCTACTAGAAGAAGACAAGCAAGGCGCTAAAGCCGAAACAGGTCTTATAGAGATGCGTTTATATCAGGATAAAAACGAGCCAGGCGTCTTTTTTGCTTATGAGCGTTTTGAAGATCAAAATGCAGTTGATTACCATGGCGCACAAGATTACACACAAACGTTATTAAATGCGCTGCCTGAAATCAGCCAATCGGCGCCACAGGTCATGTTATTAGAAAATACAGTGCCAGCTCCGCTGCATGAGCGTAATACAAAAGTTGTTAACCCTGAAGATGATATATGTATTGTGTTTTTTATTTTTAAGATTAAGCCAAGTTTTAAAAATAAAGTCATTGAGCGTTTCGCAACTCATGTAACGCAAACGCGCAGCCAGGAGCCTGGTAACTTAGTGTTTGATTTATATAGTATTGAAAATAACGACGATACATTAGTTGTTTATGAACATTGGCGCAGTGAATCTGCGTTGTGGGATATTCACTTTAAACAGCCGTACGCAGTAAAAACAAGCGAATTATTAGCGCAAGCAGTTGTTGGCGATATGCAGCAATATATGAGCTTCGTTAAAGAAATTTAAAGGCTTGTGTTTAACAACATTACTTATCCCATTTAGCAAATAGTGTATTACACGCTATTTGCTTTTTTGTATAAATACCCTCCAAATCCCCTGCCGCTTTTTATAATAACTGACTATTATGTTAATTCATCGCAACGTATGTAATGTTATGTAAAGTAAGTTGAGCAAAATTTGCCAAAGTGCTTGAATTACATTCATAAATGGCAGTAATTTAGGTTAACTATGATTTGGCAAACTAAGCCAACTTTATTGGCTCTTAGCTTGGTATTGTTGAGCGGCTGTGCGGGTACGCTAAACCCTCAGCAGCGCGAGCAAGCACCCAGCGACATTGCAGCGACATGGCAACATGGTTTAGCACAAAATGCACTTGCAGTAGATGAGCAATGGCTGCAAACCTTAGAAAACCCTTATATTGAAAATCTTGTTAATAAGGCACTTAATAATAATCAGGCCTTGTTGCAAAGTGGCTATGATGTACAAATACAAAAGCAGCAATTAATAATTTCAGGCTCTGCGCTTTGGCCTGATCTTGATTTATCTGCGCAAACTAGGCGCAGTAAAGACAATAGACCTGTAAGTTATAATAATGCCAGCTCTGTCACGCTAGAGCTAAGCTATGAAGTAGATGTGTGGGGTAAGTTATCTGATGCTAAACGCCAAGCCAACCTAAACTACTTAGCGCAACAAGCTAGTTTTGAGCAAGCTAAGCAGCAATTGGTGGCCGATGTTGTCACCGGCTGGTTTGATTTAGTAACCGCCCAGCAGTTACTCGATTTATATAATCGCCGAGAAGAAAACGCACAGCAAAACTTAGATATTATTGAATCAGGCTACCGCCAAGGTATTAATGAAGCACTCGATGTATATTTAGCCCGTAATGAGCTTAATAACGAGCGTACGCGTATTGCTAATCAACAAGCCACGCTTGTAAGCGCGTCGCGTTCTTTAGAGCGCTTATTAGGCGGCTACCCCAAAGGCGATATATCAGCAGAGGTTGAACTGCCTGTTTTTCTTTCGCCAATTAATACCGGTATCCCCTCTGAGCTAATTACACGCAAGCCTCAATTGCGCGCAAGCTGGTACCAGTTATTAGCAAGCGATGCAGGCCTAGCTTATGCACATAAACAGCGTTTCCCTAGTTTAAACTTATCAGCAAGCGTGAGTGATAGCACCGATAGAGTGAGCGATTTATTCTCGCCATCAAGCTTAGCGTGGTCTTTATTAGGCAGTATTTCTGCGCCAATATTTAATGGTGGCCAGCTAAAAGCAAATGAAGAAGTAGCACGCTTAAATGCACAAAAACAAGAACAAGCATATTTAGATACCTTGTACGATGCATTCAGCGATGTTGAAAACGCAATTACTCAGCAGCAATCCTTGCAAGCCAGTTATAAAAGCACGCTAGAGGCACAAGAAAACGCCCTTGCAGCAGAGCAACTGTCGTTTGAGCAGTACCAAAGCGGCTTAGTAACTTACACTACTGTGCTTGATGCCCAGTCCCGCTCTTTTGATGCGCAAAGCTCACTCATTGAAACAAAAAACCAGCTAATTGCTAACCGAATAAACCTATACGTTGCCCTTGGCGGCGATTTTAACGCCCCAACAAGCGAACCTAAGAGCAATAACGATGAAAACTAAATCAGCAAAACTTTTAATCCCAGCCGTAGTGGTGGTGGCCACCATTTTAATTGTTATGTTTATTAAGGGTAATCCACCTGAAGCAAAACGTTTTGGCTCACCTCCTAAAGCCACGGTGAGCGTATCTGTAAAAAAGATTGAGCCACAAGATTACTTAATTTTTATTGATAGCTATGGCACGGTAAAGCCGCGTACTCAAAGTTTGTTAGTTGCTCAAGCATCTGGGCAAATTAATAAAGTAAGTGATGATTTTAGAGAGGGCGGTTTTTTTGAAAAAGGCGATGTACTGTTACAGCTAGATGATAGAGATCATCAGGCTGAGGTTAAATCGGCGCAAGCAGCATTACTTACTGCAGAGCAAAGTTTGTTAGAAGAAAAAGCCCGCGGCCAACAAGCAATTACTGATTGGAAGCGTTTAGGCGGCTCATCTCAAGCGAGCAGCTTAGTACTTCGCGAGCCCCAACTAGCGGCTGCACAAGCACAAGTACTTTCAGCACAAGCCGCACTTGAAAAAGCACAGCTTGATTTAGAGCGCACCCAAATTACTGCGCCTTACGCTGGGCGTGTGCTTAGTCGTAATGTAGACCTTGGCCAAGTGGTAAGCGAAAACACAGAACTTGCAACTATTTATGCCATAGACAGCGTTGAAGTGCGCTTACCAATTAAAAATAAAGACCTCTCGTATATTAGTTTGCCAGAGCAATACAGAGATGGCAGTAAAAACCAAGCCGGCTCACTCGTTAAGTTTAAATCTGACTTAGTGGGCGAGCAAACATGGCAAGGGCAAATAATACGCACTGAAGGCGCTATCGATGAAGGTGCACAGCAATTGTATATTGTTGCGCAAATAAATGACCCTTACAAAGCCACGGCTAATAACCAATACCCAATTAAAATTGGGCAATACATCACTGCGCAAATTAGCGGTAAAACAGTGCCTGATGCGTTAATAATCCCTAATAGTACTATTTATCAAGGCAGCTACGTGTATGTGGTTGAAGAGGGGCTGTTAAAGCGTAAAAACATTACGCTTGCATGGCAAAATGCTACACAAGCTATGGTAAAAACAGGCCTTAATGCAGGCGATAAGTTAGTAATTACACCGCTTGGGCAAGTAAGTTCTGGCACAGCAGTAAGCATTTTAGGCGAAACCGATACGCAAAATATGCGAGCAAAAGGCCCAAGTGGCGCAGGTAAAGGTAAGCGTCCATCGCGTGAGCAGCTAGAAAAAAAAGCGCAAGAAATGGGAATTAGCGTTGAAGAGCTAATACAAAAACGCCGTGCTGCACAAGGAGATAAGCCATGATTGCTTGGTTTACAAAAAACCATGTAGCAGCCAATTTATTGCTTATTACGTTACTGCTATCGGGTTTATTTAGTTTATCGAGTCAAATACCGCTTGAGGTGTTTCCATCGTTTGAAACAGATCGCATAAGTGTAAGCGTTACTTTGCGCGGCTCAACCCCTGAGGATGTAGAGCAAGGGGTTACCATTCGAATAGAAGAAGCCGTTCAAGATTTAGAAGGTATAGAGCAAATATCTAGCCGCTCATCTGAGGGCTCTGCGTCGGTAACCATAGAAGTAGAAAGTGGCTACGACCCGCGCGAGTTATTAGCCGATATAAAAAGCCGTGTAGATGCTATAAACACTTTTCCGGCCGATGCTGAAAAGCCTATTGTGGCGCTTGCCGAGCGAAAACGCGAAGTAATAGCTGTTACCGTAGCGAGCGATTACGGTGAAAAAGAAACCTTAGAATACGCCGAGCAAGTACGCGACGATATTTTACGCCTTCCTAATGTTACGCAGGTTGAGCTAAGTGGTGTACGCGATTACGAGCTCGCCATTGAAGTAAGCCAAGATACACTTCGCCAATACAACTTAACCCTTGCGCAAATATCTACCGCTGTGGCTAAGTCGAGCTCTGATATTTCGGCTGGTAATTTAAAAACAGAAGGGGGCGATGTACTTATAAGCTCAAAAGGGCAAGCTTACCGAAAAGATGAATTTGCAAACATTGTAGTTAAAAATCAGAGCGACGGTACAGTAATACGCTTAGGTGATATAGCAAACATTAATGATGACTTTGAAGAGACCCCAGTACGTACACGCTTTAATGGTAAACAAGCCGCCTTTATAGATGTATACCGCATAGGGCCGCAAAGTGCGATAGATGTCGCAGATGATGTAAAAAACTACATAGAGTCTAAGCAAAGCTCCTTACCACAAGGTTTTGAATTAAGTTACTGGGATGACGACTCTCAAGTTGTAAAAAGCCGTATTGCTACGCTAACCAGCAGCGCCCTTCAAGGGGGCATTTTAGTACTGGCTTTGCTAACCCTATTTTTACGCCCAGCCATCGCATTTTGGGTGTTTATTGGTATTCCTGTTTCGTTTATGGGCGCATTTATTGCGATGCCTATTTTTGGTGTAACCCTTAATATTATGAGCTTATTTGGCTTTATTTTAGTACTGGGTATTGTGGTGGATGACGCCATAGTAACGGGGGAGAACGTTTATACTCATTTAAAAACCGCAGAGTCGGGCGAACAAGCTGCCATTTTAGGCACGCAAGAAGTTGCAACACCAGTTACCTTTGGGGTACTAACAACCGTAGCGGCCTTTTTACCTTTAGCGTTTATTGAAGGCGCACGGGGTGCCTTATTTGCACAAATTCCGGTGGTGGTTATTCCGGTATTACTGTTCTCGTTAATTGAGTCTAAGTTTGTGCTGCCAGCTCATTTAAAGTACATAAAACTGCGTAATCAAAAAACAAAATCATCAAAGCTTGAAGTACTTCAGCAGCGTTTTGCAGACGGATTTGAAAGCGCTATTTTAAAATACTATCAGCCTATTTTAGCTAAAGCATTGCGCTATAAATTAGCGACGGTGAGTTTGTTTGTTGGTGTGTTTTTTATAATTTTAACTTTAATAACTAGGGGCTGTTGATCTTTGTAGTACATATATCAATCAGCCCACATTGGTAGCCACATCATAGTAAATGCTAAAGCGAGCATTGAATGATAATTTCGTTCAAGCTTTTCATACCGCGTGGCTATCC
>NZ_JAQREZ010000087.1:0-9448 GCF_028598715.1 Pseudoalteromonas sp. GABNS16E | reverse complement strand
GATCGGTAATTGAATTAAAGTGTTTCAGAAAAGTAGCGCTCATATTTTACGTGACCAAGGTGATTATTATGCCTTGATCTGATCACTACATATTCTATAAGTTCAATTTATAATGATCTTGCCGTGTTATAGATACCGTGTACGATGATAAAAATATACCTACTCGCCGGGTGGCCATTTTTACCGACCTCACAGAAAAAAAACAAGCCGATGAAACCATATGGCGAAAAACTCACTTCGACCACTTAACTGATTTACCAAATAGGCTAGAGCTTAAAGAGCGTTTAAATAAGCGTTTTGATGAAGTAACAGGCGACAAATGCGAACTTGTTGTGATGCTGCTCGATATTGATCACTTTAAAGATATTAATGACACGTTAGGCCATCATTATGGCGATAATCTACTTAAGTTAGTTTCTCAACGGATAATTCAAGCTGCAATAAACGCCAGTTTTGTCGCGCGTATTGGCGGTGATGAGTTTGTGATTGTATACGACCATGTTAAAAGCAGTCGCCATATAAACCAAATTGCCAGCAATATATTGCAAAGCCTTTCATCAAGTATACAGCTTGAAGACGAGGAGCTATTTATTAGCGCTAGTATGGGCATTGCATGCGCACCTAGCGATGGCCAAAGTACAGAGCTGCTATTAAAAGCTGGCGACCAAGCCATGTATAAAGCTAAAAATAACGGCCGTAATGGGTTTGAGTTTTTTTCAAAAGATATGCGTATTCATGCGCAAGCGCGTATGCAGCTATTAAAAGATTTACGCTCCGCCATAGAGCTTGAACAATTTGAGCTATTTTATCAGCCTATTGTGGCATTAAACGATTTGCACATTCATAAAGCCGAAGGGCTTATTCGCTGGCACCACCCTAAAAAGGGGTTAGTCTCGCCGGCGACGTTTATACCGCTTGCAGAGGAAACTAGGCAAATAAATGCGCTGGGCCAATTTGTATTTACACAAGCAATACACACCCTAAAAGAAATAAACACCACCATGGGTGAGCAATTTCAAATTAGTATAAATGTCTCTCCTGTGCAGTTATCAACAATCGATAGCGGAATTGACGATTGGTGTGAGATTTTAAAAGCAGCCAAACTACCCGCCTCCTCTATTGTGGCCGAGATCACAGAAGGCCTTATGGTAAACCCAGAGCCACTAACCCAAAGTCGCTTAAAAACATTAGTCCAGTCAGGTGTGCAATTAGCGCTAGATGACTTTGGCACCGGCTATTCATCGCTCGCGTACCTGCAAGAAATGGATACCGATTACCTAAAAATAGATAAACGCTTTATTGATAATATTAACGCAGGGAGCCAAGAGCTTGCTTTATGTGAAGCCATTATTGTGATGGCCCACCAGCTTGGCCTAAAAGTTATTGCCGAAGGAATTGAAACGCAGCAACAAATGCAGCTACTACTAAAAGCAGGATGCGACTACGGGCAAGGTTATTTGTTTTCAAAGCCAGTGCCTAAAAAAGAGTTTATGACGTTGCTGAGCAGCAAAAAAATGGTTATTGCCAATAATAAATAAGTAGTTACGCAATAAATAGAGTGCCTACACGGTCAGGTAGTTTAATCAATAGTAAGTAGTAACAAGGTTTAAAATGGCAAAGGCAACACTCGAGCAATGGAGAATGTTTAAAGCTGTTGTAGAGCATGGTGGATTTGCCGGTGCTAGCAGCGCGGTATTTAAAAGCCAATCAACCGTGCACCATGCAGTGCAAAAGTTAGAGTCGGCACTGCAAGTAAAATTGCTTGAAGTAAAAGGCCGTAAAGCGTATTTAACCGAAAACGGTAAGCTTATATTGCGCCGCGCCGAATTTTTAATAGATGAAGCCAGCAAAATAGAATCGGTTGCTAATACGTTAAGCGAAGGTATTGAAAGCACATTAAAAATAGCGGTAGATGAAGTGTTTCCGCAGCATTTATTGTACCAAGCGCTAAGCCATATTAATGAGCAATACCCACTGGTAAAAATAGAACTGATAGAAAGCGTACTTAACGGCGCAAACGAATTACTTACCAATGCAGTGGTCGACTTAGCAATTACCTCTATTGCGCTTTATGGCATTAATTGCCATAGCTTGTGCGATATAGAATTTATTGCCGTTGCGCACCCTGATCACCCCTTACACCAGCGCACTGAACCACTGACCTACAGAGAGCTTAAATTACACAGGCAAATAGTTGTTCGCGATTCGGCCACCCACACCAGCCACGACGACGGCTGGCTTGGGGCAGATATGCGCTGGACAGTAAGTCACTTACGTAACTCTATTGATATGGTTAGCCAAAACTTTGGTTATGCATGGCTGCCTAGTGCACAAATTAAACCTTATCTTAAAAACAACACACTTAAGCCCCTTAATTTAGAGCAAGGTACAACCCGCTCCTTAAAGCTTTATTTAATGTGCACCGACAATGACCGTTTAGGCCCCGTTGGCCAAGCATTTACTCAGCATCTCATAAGCTTGTGCAATAATGAGCCGGGCTAAGAGTTTGTCGGCTCATCTACATCAAGGTGATCAGCAACGTAGGCTCCGCGTTTACCGCGTTCTTTAGCGGGGCCTTTGGTACTATCTTTCGCTGTTTGTTGTTCGGTTGCCGCATTTATTACCGCCCCAAGCGTAATAATATAGGCACTTATATAGAGCCACATTAGCATAATCACTACCCCGCCTAACGAACCATACGTTTCGTTGTAGCTTGCAAAGTGAGAGACATAAAACGAAAAACCAATTGAGGCTAAAATCCATAATACAGTCGCAATACACGAGCCAAGTGTGATCCAGCGCCATTTAGCGGGTTTTCTGTGTGGTGCATAGCGATACAAAAGCACCAATGCAAAATTAAACATAAAGGCGAGTAATGGCCACGATATTAACTTTATTAGTAAGTCTATACTTTCTTTTAAGCCCACTAAATTAAGTACTATGGGTAAAATACCTATAATTAGCAAAGCAAAAATAGCCACTAAAATAGCCCCTACCGAAAATAAAAAACGTACTAACTGAGCATGAAAAAAAGAGCGTTTTTCGTATTCATGATAACTAATATTACAGGCAGTAATAAGCGCTTGGCTGCCTTTAGAGCTACTCCAAATAGTAAGAATAAGTGTACCAATTGCACTTAAGCTTAAACTGGCGTTAGAGGTTTGAGCCAAGCTCGAGACCTGAGATAAAATTAAATCGCTCGTGCTTTGCGGTAATAAGGTAACTATTTTACTTAAGTGTTCACTAATATCGGTGGGCGATGAAAAGTACGCATACACAGAAACCATTGCAGCAATAGCAGGAAAAATAGCAAGTAAGGCATAAAACGCAACGCCCGCTGCAACCAGCGATAAGTTATCTTGGCTCATTTGCTTAAAAATACGTTTGGCTATGTCCCACCAACCAATAACCGGAATGTGCACTGGCTGCTCGGCATGTTGTCCCCGTTTAGGTTTGCTCATTGTTTGCTCCTTTTTAGCCTATTATCGAGCAAAAAGTTTGCCAAGCTGTGCTTTTGGAATTGGTATTAAACTTGCTGCTTGCTAGATTATTTAAAATACCAAGGTAATACGCCATGAACAGCCTTATAACTATGCTAATTGCAGTGAACACCACGGCTGTGAATGCCTTAAACACCCCAGAAAGCGTGCTCAGTTGGCAGTATTTATACGCCCAAAGTTTGCAATTACTTCACGCAACAGCGCAAATATTACCCACTCTTTTATTAGGTTTTATACTTTTAACTATTAGCTACTTTGTCGCCAGTCCTTTGTCTAAGCTGTTAGTAAAACCGCTCATTTATATGACCGACAGTAAACTTGTGCACTTAGTGGCCAAACGCGGGATTAGCATTTTAATTTTATTGCTGGGCGTGTATTTATTTTTACGTTTAGCAGGACTTACCGAATTTGCTATTGCCATTATGAGCGGTACCGGATTAATAGGCTTAATATTGGGCTTTGCCTTTAGAGACATAGCAGAGAACTTCATTGCTAGCTTACTGTTGAGCGTTCAACGGCCATTTAAAATAGACGATGTAATAGAAGTCGATGGCCGCTTAGGTGTGGTTAAAAAGGTCACCGCTCGCGCAACCACCTTAGTTGATTACGATGGCAACCATATACAAATACCTAACGCCACGGTTTATAAAAATACCATTAAAAACCTAACTGCAAATCCAAAAATGCGTGCCAAGGTGGTGATTGGCATAGGTTACGATAACGATATTCGTTACTGCCAAACACTCGCCCTTGAAATTGCAAACAAGCAAACGGGTGTGATTACTGAGCCACCAGCACAAGTACTGATCAATAATTTAGGCAGCTCAACAATTAACTTTAATCTGTTTTTTTGGGTTAACAGCGAACAACATAGTCCGTTAAAAGTGGCCTCGCAGTTAATGCGTGAGCTAGTAACCGAATTTACAGCGCAAAACATCAGTATGCCAGATGATGCCCGCGAGCGTATTTTACTCAGTGCACCTGATGAGAGTGATACACAAAAGCCCACCAATAAAGCTGAGCAACCTTTAACTGCTCAGCAAAGCTCTAAGCAGCTGCAGCAGCAAAATGAAACGGTTGATGATGTAAGTAGTGATACCGACGAAATTCGTGATCAAGCTGAAAAATCACGGGATCCTGAACAGGGTAAAAATATTATCTAAGCTAAACGTATAAGAAAAAATAAAACCACATACAGCCAATTTACAACTTAATAATGTTTTAAACCCTAAAAAATCAAAAAATATGATTAATTAATGCATTAAATATAACTTTTGTTATATCAATAATAAAAGTTATACACCTATCAACTTATTGATTTTAAATGAGTTATTTATAAATCATCATTTAAGCCGCCTTTAACCCGTCTTTCATTATTAATAATTATTCAAAAAGTTATATTAACAAACCGCCAACCAAAAACAATAAAATCAATAACATTCAATACGTTATTAACAAAACCGCGCTTGGCATTATTAATGCAATAACAATAATCTAACAACTTTAGAGCTTAATTATGCACGTGTACAAACAACCCCTATCTAAAAAGGCTAACGAAAGCTTGTCCATAAAATTGCAAGCCCCTTGTGTGGCCTGTGCACGTGCCGGTGCAATAAGCGCGTTAACGCCCTAAGCAAAAGTTAAATAGCTCCCACTAAATATTATAAATAATTGGAATAACACTATGACCAGTACAACAAGTATTAATAACAACGAGCCTAAAAAAATGGCGCTCTGGCTAAAAATACTCATAGGTATGATAGCGGGTATTATTGCCGGCATGCTGTTAGGCAATAATGCTGAATATATAAAGCCAATTGGCCAGCTATTTATTAGCGCCATTAAAATGTTAATTGTACCGCTTATATTTTGCTCATTAATTGTTGGTGTTACCTCAATGAAAGACACCACTAAAATGGGGCGTATTGGTGTTAAGTCAATCGTATTTTATTTAGCCACCACCGCAGTAGCCATTTCGATTGGTTTGGGTCTTGGGTTGTTGTTTGAACCTGGCGCAGGCTTAAATATGGTTGCAACCACAGTAGCCGATGCTAAACCAAGCCCTACCTTAGTAGACACCATTGTAGGTTTAGTACCAAAAAACCCAGTGGGATCATTAGCCTCAGGTAATATTTTACAAATTATAGTGTTTGCGTTGAGCTTAGGCATTGCTTTAAACCTAATTGGTGAAAAAGGCGAACCCGCTAGCAAAATGTTTGAAAGCCTAGCCGATGCAA
Organism: Pseudoalteromonas sp. GABNS16E; assembly: GCF_028598715.1. Taxonomy (NCBI): domain Bacteria; kingdom Pseudomonadati; phylum Pseudomonadota; class Gammaproteobacteria; order Alteromonadales; family Pseudoalteromonadaceae; genus Pseudoalteromonas; species Pseudoalteromonas sp. GABNS16E. The sequence continues at coordinate 3,711 of NZ_JAQREZ010000087.1, read as the reverse complement.
TGTACAAATTAACTGAGCTTGTAATGAAGCTGGCGCCATACGGTGTATTTGCATTAATGGCTTGGGTATCAGGCAAGTACGGACTGGATGTTTTACTGCCACTTATAAAAGTAATTGGCTTAGTGTACCTAGGCTGCATTATTCACGTTTTAGTGTTGGGTGGCGGCTTTGTAGGCTTACTAGGCAAGCTTAATCCACAACGTTTTTATAAAGGTATTATCGAAGCGCAAATTATTGCTTTTACCACCACAAGTAGCTCAGGTACTTTACCTGCCAGCATTAAATGCGCCACCCAAAACTTAGGTGTATCACGCACTGTATCAAGCTTTGTACTGCCAGTAGGCGCCACGATTAACATGGATGGCACCGCTTTATACCAAGGCGTATTAGCACTGTTTATTGCCCAAGCCTTTGGTATTGACCTCACCACAACAGATTACTTAACCATTATAGCTACAGCTACTTTAGCCTCTGTAGGCACCGCTGGTGTACCCGGTGCAGGCCTTATTATGCTTTCGCTAGTACTGACCACCGTTGGCTTACCCCTTGAAGGCATTGCAATAGTTGCCGGTATTGACCGAATTTTAGATATGGCGCGCACTACCATAAATGTAACAGGCGATTTAATGGTTACTTTATTAATTGGTAAAAGCGAAGGCGAGCTTGACGAAACCCTTTACAACCAAGACAACACAGCGGCTCAACCCGCTAAGCAATAACCCTCGATTTAGTAATTTTATAGAGAACAAACCATGACTAGTAAACTTATCTATTTACCCGTTGCATTAGGTGTTATTGCCTTAGCTAAGCCAGCCCATGCTGATATTACAATTGAAGGTTTAAATGGCCTTGAAGCCGTTAAGCTATTTGGCGATATGCGTATGCGCTTTGAGCGCACCGAAGGCGATACAATTGACTCAACAAGCCGCGCCCGTTTACGTGCCCGATTTGGTATTAAATACGCAGCTACCGATAACTGGTCAGCGCAAATGCGCTTTAGAACAACCTCAAGCCAACACGATTCAACCCATCAAACCTTTGGTATCACCGATACCAGCGATAACGATGACTTTGGTTTAGACCGCGCCTTTATGAAGTACACAGGGCTTAGCAACACCCAAGTATATATTGGTAAAGCGGCACCCGTTTATATGCATTCATCAGAGCTGCTTTTTCGTGACGATATAGCACTAGAAGGTGTACAAGCTAACTGGAGTAACAATACGTTTAGCGTTAATGCTGGGCATATTATTCTTGAAGAAAATGTCGATAATGGCGAAGGCAAGCGCGATGCTAGCTGGCAACAGCTACAAGGTGTATATGCTACAAGTTTTAATAACATTAACGTTAAAGCCGGTATTGGTGGAATTTTTGTTAGCGCCTCAGATACGGCCTATGCCAGTGCTGAGTCGGGCCTTGATGCTGACCAAGCAGGCAACGTAATGACCTATAACCTTGATGTACGTTATGGCGCAGTGCGCTTTGCAGCCGATTACTACACAAGTGAAGCAGACAGCGAAAATACAGCGTTTACTGTACATGCTCGTTATCAAATTAATAAACAGTTTGGCCTGCGTTTTTACGTGCTACGTACCGAAGCCTATGCATTACCTATGAACGGCGCGTTTACGCAAACTAATACTCCGGGTTCTTATACCAATATTAAAGGCACACGTGTACAGCTAGATTACAAAATTGCAGAGAACCTAAATGCCGATTTAAGGTGGTTTAGCGTGGATAATATTAATAACGATATACCCACTAACAACAATGGCCGCGATCGCATTCAAGTAAACCTAAACATGAAGTTTTAGTACTAAGGCATGTTGACCAATCGTGATTAAATTTACAGTAGTGAGTTTAGTATTTAGCAAAAGCGATTATTAAGCCTACTCACTTAAAAGCCAGCGCCTTGCTTAAACTGCCCTAGCTTGAAAAACGTTAATCTACACAGGTCAACATTCTCTAAATAGGCCCAACCAATAAAAGCGATTTAATAGCCGATATTAAATCGCTTTTATTTTATTAAACAGCCTTAAAAAGACATAACTGCCTTACAAAAAACCTTAATTAACAATTAATTTATTCTTATTTAGTTTAAAGTATAAATAGATAAGACTTAAAACCATGATAAATTCGTTAGTACCTAATTTATATAAAATTAAAATACAGACTATAGTCCCCTGCTGCCAACTAAAAACAACCTTTTTGCGGCTGTAAAAGGAACATAAACGCCATTTTATTTGTACTGTTTAGACAATTTACTAACGCACTACCACAACTAAAAAATGCAGAGGTTTACTCACTTGTTTATTAAACAAAACGCTTGGTTTTATGTATTAAAAATAGCGCTACTAAGCCTACTGGGTATTAATAGCCTAAACTGCATTGCACAAGCTAATTTATCGCAGCCTAAACAAATTATAGTGGGCGGAGATTTTAACTACCCCCCTTATGAGTTTATTAACGAAGATGGCGAACTTACAGGTTACAACGTAGAACTTAGCCAAGAAATAGCCGCTGTAATGGGGCTTAATATAAAAATAAAGCTAATGCCCTGGGCCGAAATAAGAGCCGAGTTTGACCGTGGAAATGTGGATATTTTACAAGGCATGGCCGCCACACCCGAGCGCACCGATCTGTATAACTTTAGCCCGCACACGTTTGTTAACCACTCTATATTTGCGCGCGACAATAGCCCTAAAATAACGCACTACAGCGAGCTTGAAAACTACCGCGTTATTGTACAAAGCAATGGCTCAGCATTTGATATGCTTAACCACTCAGGCTTAAACATTACCCTTATACCGGTTGAAACCCATGCCGATGCCCTGCGCTTGCTTGCCTCTGGCCGCTATGACTTTGCAGTGGTTTCAAACTTACCCGGCTTGTATTTAAGTAAAAAATTGGGGCTATCAAACATCACTGCTATTTCTAGCCTAGAAAGAAACCGGCTTTATGGCTATGCCACTAAAACCGCAGATGAAGCGCTGTTATCGCAATTTACTCAAGGCTTAGCTATTTTAAAAAACACCGGCCGCCAGCAAGAAATTTACGACAAATGGTTTGGCCCGTTAAACGTATCACCTTGGTCAAAAGCTGGTGTAATAGCGGGTATATGTGTAGTGGTGCTGCTACTAATTAGTATCGTGGTGATAATTTGGAACAAAGCCCTGCGCAAAAAAGTAGAAAGCCGCACCAAAGAGCTACAAGCGCAGCAGTTACAGCTACTTCATGCAGATAAAATGGCCTCACTGGGGGTGTTGGTTTCGGGAGTAGCTCACGAAATTAATAACCCATGTAGTATTTTAACGTTAAATTTTCCGTTTATAAAAGAAGCCTTTGAAGATGCAACAGACATACTTGATGAGCATCAAGCAAGCCAAGGCGACTTTCTTGTTGCCGGTGTAAGCTATCAGCGCTTTAAACATATGCTGCCAGAAATTTTAGACGATATGCACATTGCCAGTAACAAGGTAAAGGGCATAGTAGAGGATTTAAAAAGCTTTGCCGTAAAAGGTGAAGCATCGCATGAGAAAACTGAGCAGCTAGATTTAAACCTACTAACAAACCGCTCTATTCGCTTAGGGCGTGTTGATCTTTGTGGTATGAAAAACAAACAGCATGAAGATAAGGTATAATTGAATTCGCCAGAAAACTTTACACCGAACCTACATGCCAAGATTAATGTTAACAGACGGGACATGGAAT
>NZ_JAQREZ010000086.1:0-9549 GCF_028598715.1 Pseudoalteromonas sp. GABNS16E | reverse complement strand
TTCTAACTTGATTGCCGCAGAATACGTTGCGCGTTTTAATTTCGTCATTTTTTCACCCAAATTTGTATGCTTATTAGCATAACATTTCTTTCTTAATGGGTGGCCAAATTAACTATGCCACTACATACCCTTAGATTTAATATTCCACTGACCTTTTGAAAGGCGTACATATTTATTCCCTTGGTTTTCTAACGACACACCCCATTGATTTTCTGCTAATTGTTTTTTTTCTTTAATTATTAGGTTAGCTTTAGCATTATCGGGAACAACGTTAAATAGCGTTCTAAAACTAAGTGACATACCAACCCCAGACTGCGCATTATCGTTCAAGTTAACTGACACTTGTTCTACGGTAATTCGATAAGACTTAGAGTGGTTAATAATGGGCTCCCCAATATATCGAACGATTACCGATTGACTATTTCCCGGTGGGATAATCGTTGTCATAGGAATAATTAAGAAGTCTTCTTCGTTTACCTCTAAAGACTCAACGCCATCATCACTTATACTCATATTAAAAGCAGAAACATCAATAGTTAAGGGTTTATCCGATGGGTTTATTATTCGAAGTGTTTGCTGCGACTGACTACCTTGAGAGCTGAGATCGGCTACCATAGGCCTCACTTGAAAGGCACTGACTGAAAATGAAAGCAAACAAAATATAAAGCTAAGTAAAATATGCATAGAATTCCCTCCTGAATAAAGGCAGTGCATAGTCACTGCCTTTTCTATTTAACTTTAGTTTGCTGTTACAGTTAGCATTAGAGTATCTGCATACGTACCTGCATATACAGGAGTCTGAGTAACTTCTAGGTCAATCATTCCTGTTACGCCTGTCGTTGCTAAAGTGTTACTTCCACCATTGCTTTGAAAAGCGCTTTGATCATTGATGCCATTTTCAGCTGACAAAGTAAAGTCATAAGGGCCTGCTGTTAAATGAGCAGTGTATCCCACACCTCTGTCTTCATGGTCAGCGTTTTGAAGGTGTCCCTCAGAAGTAGTTAAAGTAAGTGTTGCACCGTCAACATCATTACATTTCAAATCAAAGTTAACGCTTGTGCTGTCCCCCATTGCAAGAGCTGGAAAGTAGTGCGTTGTTGCAATATTACTTACTTCACATACAGACGCGACAGCACCACCTACATTTAAGTTTTCTGCTAGTGCTGAACCTGAAGATAGTGCTGCGATTGCTGAAATTACGATTAGTTTATTCATTGTTATATTCCTTATCCATGTGACATATAGTTTGTTATGTTTAATAAATGTGCGTTTAAAGCACGCCACCCGATACTACTGATGGTGTCATTTCTATGCGGATCACATCCTGGTAGCTTCCTGCATATATCAAGGGTTCATCTAGAGTTAACTGAATCTCAGCAATGCTATCAAATAAAATATCATTAATATTAAAACTATATGTCGATTTGGTTGCCTGTGCCGATACAGACACATTATTGTTGGCACCTTCCAACTTCCAGTTAATATTATATGAACTTATTCTACTGCTTTGCTCATGACTCAAACCGCCATTAAGTGACTGCATTGATATTCGCATTGGCGAATTACAGTTTATCTCTAATGTTGTATTAGCAACGCCATCAGAAGAAAACTCTAGGTTATTATTTTGTGAGGTAAATTCACACACCGGAGAAATATGCCCCACCAATGTAATACTTACTTCATCGTTACTGTATGCATTGGATGCAAAGCAACATAATACTAACCATGCTAGCCTCTTCATCACTGTCACTTCCTTTGAACTACCTTGCTAATACATTGATAATGTTAAGCTAAAATTCAGGTTTAGAAAGTTGTTATTTGATTAGAAACAAGGGGTAAGACTAAATAAACTGTAGCTAAGCATACCGCTTGGTATAAACATTTAAGTGACTCGTAATCGATAAAGGTAGCCTCTTTCTTGTTATCACTCTCTTAAAATCCGCTTTAGCGCTATGTTTAATGTTTACAAACAAGCAAAACATAAGATAAATAAAATATAAACAGCCTATTAAACAGCAATTACTATTTTATAAATTATTAGCTAAACTATTTTAAAAAAATAAAATGATTTTTAACTTTAATTAAATCAACAACTTTGATTACAAAAACCTCAAAATTAACAATTGTAAACTTCAATATAAACTAAATGCTCAATTCTTTTTTACTAACTAGCTAAAATTATTAGATAAAAGCTAAAATCACTTCTATAGTCCCCATGAAATGAACAGCTAAATGACAAGTAAGAAATATATATTTAAAAACTATCTGTAGCAGTAGCAATATATGCCGTACTTGCACCTAGTTACACGAGTGCTGAAGTTTGTATAAATGGCTTTGCATCTATATTAGGTGGCAAAAGTCTAGACAGGGAGCAAACTTTATATGGGTATGGTGACGATATCTCATTTAAAAATGTGGGTGTATTTGCATTAATAGTTATCTGCCAATCTTCAGGAAATGATCAGCGGAAATAATTGTGCGTGATAAAGATAGCTATGGCGTTACTTTTGATTAGGTGTAAGTTACTTATAAATATAGTGATAGCAGCGCCTTTTTATCTGTTCAGGGAGCCAGTTAAAAGCAATGTACACAGGCTAGTTCATTAAACAATACTACAGTAAATTATGCTTTTTAGATTATGTGCCTACAAAGCATTGTAAGTTAATAAACCTTAAAAGGAATAAGCGATTAATAAGTGAGCAAATAGGGGGTTTCCCATAAAAAAACCAGTAACATTGCTGCTACTGGTTTTATAATTTGGTGCGGATGGGGGGACTTGAACCCCCACGCCCGAAAGCACTACCCCCTCAAGGTAGCGTGTCTACCAATTCCACCACATCCGCATTTTTAAGCTTTCGCTTAGGTGTTAAACTTATTGACTTACTTGAGGAGTATAAGTCGTTTAACGTTAGCTTTACGCTAAATTAGTTTGGTACGTCAGAGCTCTGCTGTTGAGTAACAGGTACGTCTTCTTCTGCTGGCGCTACAGTTTCTACTGCAGGTGCTGCTTCAAGGTTTTCCCACTCATCGGTCTTTTTAATTTGACCGGCAGTTAAGTTACCTAACACAATACTTAAAACAAAAAACACTGTTGCTAAGCTTGTTGTTGTTTTGGTCATGAAGTTACCTGCACCTGATGAGCCAAACACTGTGCCCGAAGCACCGGCACCAAATGAAGAACCCATGTCTGCGCCTTTACCTTGCTGGATTAAAACCATACCAACTAAAGCTAAAGCAACAACTAAATAAACTACTAATAAAATTTCGTACATCTTATACGGTCCCTTTTGCACTGTTACAGATTGCAGTGAACGAATCTGCTTTTAGACTAGCACCGCCAATAAGGCCGCCGTCTATATCTGGTTGTGCAAATAATAATTCGCTATTTTTTTCGTTAACGCTACCACCATACAAGATGGTAAGCCCTTGTGCTAAATCGCTATCTAATGAAGCAATTTTGTCACGGATAAATTTATGAACAGCTTGTGCCTGTTCTGGCGATGCAGTCTTACCTGTGCCTATGGCCCAAACGGGCTCGTATGCTATCACAGAATCTTTGAGTGCTGCTACACCTAATTTCTCAATTACTGCATCAATTTGTGCAGCAACCACATGTTCGGTTTGACCGTTTTCTTGTTCGCTCTCGCTTTCACCAATACACAAGATAGGTGTTAGTCCCACTTGCTGTGCACGGGCAAATTTTGCGGCTACGGTTGCATTGCTTTCTTTGTAAATACTGCGTCGCTCTGAATGACCTACGAGTACGTACTTAGCACCTAAATCTTTAATAAGCTGAGCATCCACTTCACCAGTAAAGGCGCCTGGGGTATTTTCACTGAGCGTTTGGGTACCCGTGGTAACACCACTGTCAACCAGTGCTGATACTAATGGAAATGGAGGAAATAAAACAATGTCTATCTCATTTGATTTAACACTGTTAATGGCATCAGACAGTTGAGTGACAAGCTCTAAAGAGCCATTCATTTTCCAGTTGCCTGCGACCATTGCCTTACGTATTGCCATTTTCCACTCCAGATTAGAAAGCGGGCGAGATATTAACTTTTCTCGCCCTAAGTTACAAGAGGTTATTGTTCTCAATCAGTTTATTTGCTCATAGATTCGACAACTGCTGCAATTTTTTGCGCACTGTCTATGACTATTTTTTCTTGTTCGGCTTCAACCATAACACGTACTACCGGTTCAGTGCCTGATTTACGAAGTAAAACACGGCCTTTTTGGCCTAAAGCTTGCTCTACTTGCGCAACCGCATCTTGTACTTCTGGTGCTTGTGTAGGGTCTGTGCCAGGTGTGTAACGTACATTAATCATTTTCATTGGGTACTTTGTAAAACCAGCCCCTAAATCTTGTAATGTGCGATTTTGAGCCACCATTGCAGCCAATACCTGAAGGCTTGAAATGATACCATCGCCCGTGGTGATTAAGTCGAGGTTTAATACATGGCCTGAGCTTTCACCGCCAATTCTCCACCCTTTTTGCTGCAGCATTTCCATTACATAACGGTCGCCAACTTTACTGCGCGCAAATTCAATTCCTTTTGCTTTTAATGCATTTTCAAGCCCCATGTTCGACATAACCGTGCCAACAACACCACCACCTAGCATATGATCTTCAGCCGCTTGGCAGGCAATAATGTAAACTAAGTCATCACCGTCAAATACGCGACCGTTGTGATCAACCATCATTACGCGATCACCATCACCATCGTAAGCAATACCCACATCGGCTTTATGCTCTAGCACTTTGCGCTTTAACGTATCAACGTGTGTAGCACCACATTCATGGTTTATATTCACCCCATTAGGCTCACATGCATGAGTAATCACTTCAGCGCCTAGCTCACGCATTACCGACGGAGCAATATGGTAGGTTGCGCCATTGGCACAATCTAGTACAACTTTTAAACCTTCAAGTGATAAGCCTTGTGGAAATTGGCTTTTACAAAATTCAATATAGCGCCCATCAGCACTTACTAAGCGCGAGGCTTTACCAAGCTTATCTGAGGCAACACAGGTCATTGGTTCATCAAGCATCGCTTCAATTTGTAGCTCAACGTCGTCATCCAATTTTAAGCCTTGGCCATTAAAAAACTTAATCCCGTTATCGTAATAAGGGTTATGCGATGCACTAATTACAATACCTGCTTCGGCTCTGAACGTTTGCGCTAAATATGCAACAGCGGGCGTTGGCATTGGCCCAAGCAGTACGACATCTATTCCTGCGGCAATTAAACCAGCTTCAAGCGCGGTTTCTAACATGTAACCCGAGATACGAGTATCTTTACCTATAATTACTTTTTTTGTTCCACTTAGAGACAAAACTCGACCTGCGGCCCAGCCTAATTTCATTGCAAACTCAGGGTTAATTGGAGCTGTGCCCACTAAACCACGTACCCCATCGGTACCAAAATATTTTCTTTCGCTCATTATAAAGCTCCTTTTTCGCAAGCTTGGAGTACACCAAGCACATCTGCTGTTTCTTTTACATCGTGTACACGAATAATTTTTGCGCCATTTTGCGCGGCAATTAGCGCACCGGCTAAGCTGCCCGCTAATCGCTCATCTGTTTTTCTGTTTAGCAAATTACCTATCATCGACTTGCGTGAAAGACCTGCTAAAAGCGGTAGTTCAAATTTATTAAATGCATTAAATTTAGCAAGTATTTCAAAATTATGCTCTAGGGTTTTGCCAAAGCCAAAACCTGGATCGAGGATAAGTTGCTCCACCTTAATACCCGCTGTTTCGCATGCGCTTATGCGCTGCTCAAAAAAGAGGTTAATTTGCGCTAGCAAGTCAGTATAAGTGGGTTCACTTTGCATTGTCCGTGGCTGCCCTTGCATATGCATTAAACAAATTGCTACATCGGGATACTTAGCGAGTGTGCTAAGGGCGTGGGGCTCTTGTAATGCACGTACGTCGTTAACTATATCAGCACCTGCTAAAATAGCCTGCTCCATGACCTGCGCTTTACTGGTATCTACCGATATTATGCAGTCACTTTTAGCTCTAATGGCTTTTATTGCAGGTATCACACGATTAAGTTCATCGTCTAAATTAACATCTGGCGCGCCTGGACGTGTAGACTCCCCGCCAATATCAATGATAGTTGCACCCTCGTCTAACAACTGCATTGCCTGTTGCACCGCGTGCGCTGTATCTAAAAACTTTCCACCATCAGAAAATGAATCTGGGGTCACATTTAAAATACCCATCACACATGGTTTTTCTAAATTAAGTTTACGCCCACGGGGAAGGTTTATTATGTTAGTCATCGCCAACCTTTTAGTTATTTGATACAAAAAAGCCCCGAAGTACGGGGCTTTTAAAGTATTATTTTAACGATTATTCAGCTTTATCATCAAGGTTTGTTTCATCTTTTTTCGATGAATCATCCGATTTTTGGCTTTCATCATCCGGCTTTTCTTGAGGTGCGACTGTTTTAGTTGGCTTATCGTCTAAACGGTCGTGTGCATCACGTGGTTCACGCACAGGCTGACGCGCCATTAAATCATCAATTTGTTTAGCATCAATTGTTTCATATTTCATTAATGCATCTTTCATCGCATGAAGAATATCAATATTTTCTTTTAATATATCTTCTGCTCTTTGATAATTACGGTCTGAGAATAAGCGTACTTCGGCATCAATTACTTTAGCTGTTTCATCAGACATGCTCATTGCGCGACCACCGCCGCCCCCCATGTACATCTCGTTTTGATCTTCAGCGTAAAGTAACGGACCTAGTTTTTCACTCAAGCCCCACTGCGTTACCATTTTACGTGCAATATCTGTTGCACGCTCAATGTCGTTACTCGCACCCGTTGTTACTTTGTCTTCGCCATAGATAAGTGCTTCAGCAATTCGGCCACCGTAAAGGCTTGAAATCATTGACTCTAAAAGCTCTTTAGAATGACTGACACGGTCCTGTTCAGGTAAGTACATAGTTACACCAAGGGCACGGCCACGTGGAATAATCGACACTTTATAAACTGGGTCGTGCTCTGGCACCATACGGCCAACAATAGCATGGCCCGCTTCATGGTAAGCCGTCATTTCTTTCTCTTGCTCACTCATCACCATGGTCTTGCGCTCTGCACCCATCATGATTTTATCTTTAGCAGCATCAAACTCAGCCATACTTACAACACGTTTATTACCACGTGCGGCATAAAGTGCGGCTTCGTTTACAAGGTTTGCTAAATCAGCACCAGAGAAACCAGGCGTACCACGTGCAATAACTGCCGCTTCTACGTTATCGCCTAATGGCACTTTACGCATATGTACTTTAAGAATTTGCTCACGGCCACGAATATCAGGCAAACCAACCACTACTTGACGGTCAAAACGACCAGGACGAAGTAATGCAGGGTCTAGTACGTCAGGGCGGTTAGTTGCCGCTATAACGATAATACCTTCGTTACCTTCAAAACCATCCATTTCTACTAGCATTTGGTTTAGTGTTTGTTCACGTTCGTCGTGTCCACCACCCATGCCAGCGCCACGCTTACGACCTACAGCATCAATCTCATCTATAAAGATAATACAGGGTGCAGCCTTTTTAGCTTGCTCAAACATGTCACGTACACGCGATGCGCCCACACCAACAAACATTTCAACAAAGTCAGAACCTGAAATGGTGAAAAACGGTACTTTTGCTTCACCGGCTACGGCTTTTGCAAGTAATGTTTTACCTGTACCAGGAGGACCCACCATTAGTACGCCCTTAGGAATACTACCACCAAGTTTTTGGAACTTAGAAGGGTCACGTAAAAAGTCTACTAACTCTGTTACGTCGTCTTTTGCTTCATCACAACCTGCTACATCAGCAAAAGTTGTTTTAACTTGGTCTTCGCTCATCAGGCGCGCTTTGCTTTTACCAAACGACATTGCGCCTTTACCGCCACCGCCTTGCATTTGACGCATGAAGAATATCCATACACCTATAAGCAGCAACATTGGGAACCAAGAGATAAAAATACTTGCTAAAAACGATTGTTCTTCAGGCTGAACGCCTTTCACATTTACATCATTTTTAAGTAAATCATTAATTAAGTCTTCATCGTACATTGGCATTGTGGTTTGAAAACGCTCACCACTGCTTTTAGTACCTGTAATATTACCCGTTCCACGGTCAATAATAACTTCTTGTAAAGAGCCGCTACGCACGTCTTTTACAAATTGAGTGTAACTTGTTTGACGATCAACTTGATCGCCACCATTAAAGCTCTGAAATACTGACATTAGCACAACTGCAATAACCAGCCAGAGTATTAGATTTTTCGCCATATCGCTCAAGGGGTTAACCTCTTGTATCCAATTAATTTAAATTCAACTAAACGCCAAGCAACTGTACTACAGTTTGTAGCCGGTCGCTACTATATATACTTCCCGAGAACGGGCACGTGAGGCATCAGGTTTGCGTATTTTCACTGCTTTAAAACTATTACGAACGTCTTGCAAGTATTGATCAAAGCCTTCACCTTGAAACACTTTAACAACAAATGCACCATTTTTCTTTAATACTTGATGACACATATCAAGTGCTAATTCTACCAAATACATGCTACCCGCTTGATCTACCGAGTTATTACCGCTCATATTTGGTGCCATGTCAGAGAGTACCACATCAACATTTTTACCATCAATGCGTTTTAACAATGCATCAAGTACGGCTTCTTCACGAAAATCGCCTTGTAAAAAGTCAACCCCCGCAAGTGAGTCCATAGGTAATATGTCACACGCAACAACCTGACCTTTATCAGATACTTTCTCGGCTAAGTATTGTGACCAGCTGCCAGGTGCAGCACCTAAATCAACAACGGTCATACCAGGGCGAAGCAGTTTATCTTTATTTTGGATCTCATCTAATTTGAAAACAGCTCGAGAACGCCAGCCTTTTTTTTGCGCTTGCTGAACATATTGATCATCAAAATGTTCTTTCAGCCATCGCTTTGAACTGGCTGAATGTTTTTTATTTGTCATAAATTAACACGCAACTAATTAGTAATATTCTTTAGATGGCGTTAGAATACCCTTAATTCAAGCCATATTCAGCAAAATTTGTATAAACATGACATTATCAAACAAACAAAAGCAGTTTTTAAAAGGTCAGGCACATAGCCTTAAGCCTGTAGTTTTACTAGGTTCTAACGGTTTAACCGAGGGCGTAGTAGTCGAAATTCAAAGTGCATTAGAAATTCACGAATTGATTAAAGTAAAAGTACCTACTGACGATCGTGAAACAAAAGCACTTATTTTTGATGCAATCGTTCGTGAAACCGGCGCTACTAAGCTACAAACAATAGGTCACACTGTTGTATTGTATCGTCAAAGTGCAGAAAAAAAGATTCAATTACCACGCGCATAAGTTAATTGTGCAGTGAGCTTTTTATAAAAAAACCAGCATTAAGCTTAATGCCAGTCAGTTAAGCTGACTGGTATTTTTCTTTTTGGTGGGGTATTTACTTGGTTTGGGTTTGACCCTTCGAGGGTAAAATCTATCTTCCCGCCTCGTCGGAAGTGCGTAATAAGT
>NZ_JAQREZ010000085.1:0-9680 GCF_028598715.1 Pseudoalteromonas sp. GABNS16E | reverse complement strand
TCGAGTGCTAACAGCAAAGCTTGGTGTAACCTTGTAGACGCGCATTGCTTTCGTTCAAAAGCAGGGCTTTTACGGTGTTAATTTATTAAGTAATGAGAAGCTGCGCCTCTAACGTGAGCAAGCCCGACGTTTACAAGCGCGATATAAAATCGCGCCTTCATGTTAGTGCCTTTCTTTATGTAATCTTTGCATCTTTTAGCAAATTAAAACTGCTGTGTGTGGTTTTGATTATGCGGTTATTTACTTTGGGTAATTTTATTTAAGTTTTAGTAACAATAAACGCAAACTTTTTGGTTGAGGTGTGGTCATAAAAAGAGTTGCTTTTTACAGTTTGTTACAAATAAATAACGTGCTGCTTGGTTGCAAAATGAGCGTGGAGCTATTGCCAGCATTATAATGTGGCGCGCTGAGCTTACCAGTGGTTCATTAAATATTAACATTGATAAAATTGTTCTTTTAATTTGCACTGTCTAGTATTAAAGATTGACAGTACATACCCAAACAAAACATAATATTAACATTGGCTACACTTAAAAAGCATTTCACTTAATTGTATTGCGTAAATTGGTTGAAGGAGGGAAGTATTATGAACAAATTACTCATTGCATGCGCTATCACTGCTGCAACTTTGTACGTGTTTAAAAACGATTTGACCGCCTTGGCTCAAAATAATCTACCCAACTCAATAACTAACACCACGGCTGTGCAGCCTGCTCAACCTCTGGTGGTAGATATACAAGCAATGCAAAGTAGCCACGATGTAACTAATAAAGAAGGCACTGCACTTACCGAGCAAATAGTGATTACTCCCCAAGAGGTGGGTGAATACTCTGAGCTAGAAAGCGCTGCTCAAATTCAAAGTACGCTTGATTTAGCACAGTCAGAGCAAGTGTTTTTAGATAAAGTGCAAAGCAGTTTTGCTGAAAAGTCACTATTTTTATACAGCTTTGAGTGTAAGCAAAACGATTGTAATGCAGGCATAGTGGCAACCGACGGGCAACCTAAACACGAGGATATAGCTGGCGTGTTAGCGCATTTATCGGCGTCTGAAGAGTTTGCTAATCACTCTGTGCAATTAGCGGGTGTGGCGGTTAATAACGATGGTATTTTACAATACGATTTAAATATTAAAAACATGCCCCCCGAATAATAGTAAGCGCAATTATAGTTAATTATTTTGAGCCGCCAAACTTGGCGCTAGCTGTGTTACAAATACAAAGATGCTAAAAGTACAGCAGTGTACAACTAGTTAGTTATAACAACTAAACCAGGCATTTTTTGTAGCAATAAAACGTTTTCTCAGTTTTAAATCCATACTTAAAATAGCTCGCTTAATTTAGCGCATTAATACAACTCTATACTTTTAAACGACAAAGCGGCCTTGTGGCCGCTTTTTTGTGCTGGTAATTGAGTAATAGCAATTTTATCTTTAAATAGCGTACTTGCTGCGTTAAAAATTATTTGTTTAGAGCAATAATATCAAGCTTATTTGCTCGGCTATTCTTTTGTTTGCATGTTTTTAGCGCGTTCTTCTGCCTCTATTAAGGCTTGTGATTTAGGCGCTTTCTTTTTTTCCTCAATCACGGGCTTTTTATCTGAATTTGGGTCCCAGCTTTCATCTAGCGAAAGGTTTGCAAATGGGTTGCTAGAATCACTTTGCTTGGGCGTACTATCAGGCTCTGGTTGCGCTGGCTTTTCGTGAGCTGTTGATATTGGTGTATCTAACGTGGGTTCGTTATTTGGTTTTGCTGAAACTGTAGCTTGTGCAGGTTCTTTACTTGGTTTTAAAGGCGCGTCTGGATTGTAGGTACGAATTTCGGGCTCTTTAAAGTCGTGTTCGCTATTTAATGTGGTTTGATCAAGCTCACTGTTTTTATCGGCTGTATGCAGCTGTGCGCTGGTATTAGGCTCATTGATAGGGTTACTAGGCGCAGCCGGTTCGTTTACAAGAGTAGACTCTTGTGGTTTTACTTCTTCAATGGGCTCTGCTTTTGGCTGTTCTACTGCGGCGGCTTTATGCTTACGCGTGCGCTTAACCGAAGGCGCGTCTGGGTTAAACTCTCTTACCTCGGGCTCTGCAAAGCCTTTTGCATTTTGAATACGCGCTAATGTATTTTTTGCGGCAGCTTCAAACTCTGCGGTGTTTGGCTCTGGCGCTACTTTTTTAGGTTCAGGTGCTGGTGCATCTTCTTCTGGTTTAGCTTGTTCTGACTCAGCCTCTGTGGCTTGCGTATCGGCAGGCAGTGGCTCGTTAATTGCCTCGTTTTTTGGTGCATTAGAGCTTGCAGGCTCTGGCTCGCTCGAGGTCGAAACCGGTGGCACAACTGGTTTTGAAAGCTCATCACTTGGGGCTGGAGCCGTTTGGGGTGGTGCTGCTTGCGCTGCGCTTTTATTGTTATTTTTTGGGGCTGTAGCCGGTGGAGCAACAGGCGGCTCGGGCTTATTTTGTTTAGCGCGGCGTAAACGTATAACCACCATGGCGCCAATTAATACCACAATAAGCAGTAGCAAACTTGGTAACAATAATGAACTTGGTGGCTCTGCAACTGGCGCAGGTATAAGTACAGGTGCGGGTTTGGGCGTTGTATTAACCGTTGGCTGCTCTTTTTTAGGCTCTATTTTAGGCGCTGCTTTTGGGGCGGTTTCAGTGGCCACCGGCTGCGCTTGGCTAGTTGTAGGTGTTAACTCGCTGCTATTAGGCGCAAGTTCACCCTTAGGTGTGCTTGACGCATCCTTTACTGTATTGATTGGCGCAGCCTCAGGCTCGTTAATTTCTGAGTTTTGCTGGCTTATTTGGTTTGTAGGCTGAGAGCTTGTGGTTGCTTTGCTTGCGCTTTGTTTTATAGCTTTTTCGGCCGCAGTTATTTGCTCAAGCAGTTGTTGTTCTTGCTCGGGGGTAAGGGCAAGTGGTTGTGGCTCTTGTTCAACTACTGGCGGCTCTACAGGTTTTGGTTTTGTTTGTACTTGCTTGGGTTTATTACAGTTTCTTTTAAAATCGCGTGCGGCGCTGCGGTATTTGGCACTGGCTTTATTATTACTGTACTGCTGCATTTCTTGCTTAATTAAAATACACATGGCTTCGTTATAGGCAGCACTTTGGCTGCTGTAAAATAAAGCAAAGCAAAAAATAAGTTGAGAGAGTCTAATAATCATAAAACACGGCGCTTAAGTATCAATAGTTTGATTTTAAGCGCAAAATTAAAATATATCTAGGCACTAAGGGCGACTAAATCGCGGCGTGAGGTTTGTAACCTAGTGAGATAAGTAAAAACCACCCAGCAACACGCTCTAGTTAATCAATCACCATTAGGCTGCGGTACTCGTCGTAGGCAAATTGGTCGGTCATGCCACTTATGTAATCTTGAATTAGCCTACAGCGATAGTAAAACTCGTAAGCGGCAAAGTGATCGGGCTCTTCTTGCATGGCATCTATGGCGTGCTGATAACTATTTAAGTGCTTTTTAGAGAGCTTTTTAACCAAACGCGATTCGATTAATAATCGTGAGTCGCCATTTAATGCGCGTTTAAAATCGTCGCTGTTAAGTTGTAGCAGTGGTTTATAACAATCTAGCAGGCCGTTAATTATGCGATAGCCTTGTAGTTCGAGTTTTTCTACCTCTTTGTGAGAAAACACATGCTTAAGCGCCACCTGTTTAAGGGTTTTAGTAACGGCGTGTAGGTGGCTGTTATCTTCTAGTAGGGCTTGGTTAAAGTCGCCGTGGTAAATAGGCTCAATGTGCTCTATAAAACGCTTGGCGGCGTGGTTTACAAGTGGGTGAAGCAAGGCCACGCGTAGGTAAATAAAAAATTCGCTATTAAAGTTGTAAGGCTGCGCGTTGGCGCGCTCTAGTGCGTAATCTACCGCTTTATCTACAAAATTTAGGTGTTCGGTGTCGTCAATGGTTAGGTTTATAAGGGCTTTTTTATATTCACTTTTTAGCTGCTGACAAAGTAGCTCGGTGGTTATGATGTCTTTTTCTACGGCGTCTTCTATGTCGGCTAGGCAATACGAAATATCGTCGGCGGCTTCCATAATGTAACTTGCCGGATGGCGGCAGTATGGCTCTATAACCAGCTCGTTTTGCAGTGCCTCTACAAAGGTTTTTTCGCTGTAGTAGTAACCTACTTTTTTCATTAAGTAGTTTTTATTTTGCGGTATGTCTTTTGGATTTAATCCCGCGGGGCGGGTGTACTTTAAAATGCCCGCGCTTTGGCAATAAGTTAAGTTTAACCCCAGTAGCGAATGTATTATGCGTATGCCTTGGGCGTTGCCTTCAAAATTACAAATATCGTGCGCTAGGTGCTTAAAAATAACCCCTATGCCGGTATTTTGTTCTTGGCAGCGCGCTGGTGTAACACTTGCTAAATTATTATTAAACCAGTGATTTATGGCAGCTTCGCCAAAATGTCCAAAGGGTGGGTTGCCTATATCGTGCATTAGGCAGGCCATTTCTACTAGGCTCTCTAGTGGGCGCTCTAATCCTTTCAAGCCAAATTCGGTTTGTTGCTCAAAGCTTAAATTTGCAAAAATACGCTGTACTATAAAACGGCCAACCTGCTGTACTTCTAGTGAGTGAGTTAAGCGCGAGCGCACAGCTGCGTTTCGCTCTAGCGGAAAAACCTGGGTTTTTTGCTGTAGGCGACGAATAGCTGCACTGTTAATTATACGACCGCGATCGCTTTCCATCGCCATTTGTAAATTTGCAGTCGTGCGATACATGCGCGCTGGGGTTATTTTTTTACTAAAGTCGATAGTCATCGGAGTCCTTGCTTAGTGGTGACGACTGGCAAAGTAAATGCGCGTTGTCATTCGTTTTAAATACTTACTTGTTAATATATACACCTAGACGAGTTAGGTACAGGTGCTTGTATCATTTAAGGCCTGGCAATTGTATTATAAAGCTATATTTTTCAGTATTTAACGCATTTTAATGTAGGCGAGTATTTGTAATGAAGTATGTATTTTTAAAGGCGATGATGTTGGCTCTTTTAGTGTTAACCAGCCAAGCGGCATATGCGGCAAAAGAGCAAACCGTTGTACTTATATCAATAGATGGCATGCGTTGGGATTATATAGAAAAACACGGCGCGCCTAATTTAAAAGCAATGGCTGCTAAAGGTGTACGCGCGCAAAAGCTAATGCCGGTTTACCCAACAAAAACGTTTCCTAACCATATTTCTATTATTACAGGGTTGCTGCCGGTAAATCATGGCATTGTAGATAATAACTTTTGTGATAAAGCCCGTAAAAACGAGTGCTACAGCATGGGTAAAGGTATGCACGATAGCACGTGGGTAAATGGCATTCCACTTTGGAATTTAGCAAAAATGCAGGGGCTAAAGTCGGCTACTTATTTTTGGCCAGAGTCGGATGCGCGCTTTAACGGTATGACGCCCGACTATTACTTTCATTATTCTAAATACAGTGAGTACCAAGGCCGTGTTGATCAAATAATACAGTGGCTAAGCTTACCTAAAGCGCAGCGCCCACGTTTTGTGGCAAGTTATTTTTCGCTTGTTGATAGCATGGGCCACGAGTTTGGCCCAGACGCACCGCAAACTCGCGATGCAGTAAAACAATTAGATGAATTAATGGGCCAATTACAAACCCGTTTAAGCAAGCTAGAGCAAGAGATTAACCTTGTTATTGTATCCGATCACGGTATGGCGCATGTAAACCCAGAGCAAAGTATTGATGTATCTACATTGCCTAAAAACGATAATTTTATAGTTAAAAATACCGGCCCGCGTTTACTTATTTATGCAAAGCCTGCTGTAACAAGCGAGCAAATTGCAACTTACAAACAACGTTTGCAACAAGCCGTAAACGGGCGTTATACGGTATTAAACGACGAGCAATTAGCAGCATATCACTACAATAAAGGCACTCGGGTGGGTGATATTGTTGTGCAAACTAATGCGCCAGCGGTATTTACTAACGAAGGCAAAGCAATGTATTTAGGTACTCATGGCTATGCCTATACCGATGATATGGCGGCTACGTTAATTGCTGTAGGGCCTGCTTTTAAACAAGGGCTAAGCCTTGAAAAGGTAAATAATCTTGATATTTACCCGGTACTTGCCAAAGTAATGGGGCTTAAGCTTTTAAGTAAAGTAGATGGTGACGGTAAAACGTTAATGCCTGCTATAAAACAAAAAATAGTAGTGCATTAATTAGCTGCGCACTTTTAGGCTTTTAGTGATTTAACCTTGAAAGAACAACAGCCCCTAAGCTAAATAAAAAAGAGCGCAAATGCGCTCTAAAGGGAAATAATTATAAGTGGGCTAAATACAGCTTGCTTTAAATCACTTACTTAAAGTTAGCAATGCTTGTTTTAGTGTCGGTAACCGTACGAATAGCATACGCTTGGTTAGTTACACCAAAGGGTAAGCCATTTACGCTCCAATTAGGGTTAGAGAAGTAATCGTACTGCGTTGCGCTACCGTAAACGTGCGGGTAGGCCATAATGCTGGCAAATTCGTTTTGTACGCCGTGGCCCATACCATCAACATACACGCCGCCCGAGGTATCGACTTGTTTACGTGAGTGCGCCAGGCCTTGGTTATGACCAAGTTCGTGTACAAACGTAGTTGCGCCACAATCAATAGCAGTAATAGAGTACATACGGTCGCTCATCGAGCTGTATAAATTACCGTTAGTGCCTTGGCCAACCCAAGCTAAACCACACGAGATTAAACCATTACCCGCACTTTGGCCTGTACCAAGTACGGCAACCATGTCGGCTTTCCAGCTAGTGCGTAAACCATCTACGTAGCTGCTGTTAGTTACTGCATCTAACCAATCTTCAGACGGTGTAATTGCGTAATCGCCTAGGTTTTCTGTTCCCGCTAAACGCAGTGTAATGTCTACCCCATTTTGGCTATAAACCTGGTTACTAAAGGCGATCAGCTGGTTTATTTTAGTATTTATGTTACTCGTAGCTGCGGCCGATTGGTCGGTATATAAAATACCAATATCAATCGTCACTGCCTGTGCTGCACTGGTTGCAAATAGCGCGCTGGCAATGGCTGCCGTCGTGATTAGTTTTTTCATTTTTATATTTCCTTACTTATGTAGTGGTTGGAAGTTTTACTGCTGATTGATTTAGTTGGGTTACTGCGTGTTGGGTTGTTCAGTTTTTTTTGGGGCAAACATATCGATGGTTTTATCTGTTTTTGGTGTGGGTGCATCTACGTGATGCTCTATGTGGTTTTGGTACAAGTCGCGTTTTGCTGCAATCCAGCCATATTTACCTTTACTTTCAAAAACATAATTGCCGCTAGGTGCAGTAAGTTGCCCATAAATTGCATCGTTTCCTACGGTCATAACCGTGGTGTGTAGTTGCCCATTGGCACCAATAACTTGGCCAAATATGCTTTTATCGCCATTACTCGCCTCCGATAACGAGGTGATTTCGGCGCTGTAGGTTTCAACGGTTTGCGGGATTGAAATATCAAACGAGTCGCCAGCTTCAAGGGCTTGTAACGTATTTAGGTCGAACTCTATGTAGGCTTCGTTGTTTAGATCGCTTGGTAGTACGTTGGCGTTGGTAAGTACCTCTTTAGCTTTTGCAGATACCTTGTTTATAGCTTCAAACTGGTTGCTTTGCGCTGGTGCCTCAATGGTTTTAGGTTTTACGTTAACGGGATCTTTACTCATATCTATGGGCTGCGGTGCTTTTTTATTTGCTGCAAATTGAGAGTCAACGGGCACTATATCCACTGCAACAGGCGCCGTTACCTGCTGAGGTTTTTCGGTATTAAATAGCAGCTTATAAATAGCAAATGCAGATAGACCAAGGGCAACAATTATTAAAATAGCGCGTTTCATTTGTTTCTCTTACGGGGTTTTTAGTTAACTAATTGTTACGTTTTATATCATCTAGAGAATTAGATTAAGTTGGTGGTGGTAGTATAAAAGTGCTAATTATTTACACTGTAAATGATTGTAAATAAACAATTTACCTATAATGGGTTTGATTTTTTGAGCTAAAAAGGATGGGTTTTTATAGGGTTTTAGCGGGGTGTAAGCGTAAGCGAATAATTGTTTTTGTTTTTAATTTGGCAATGAAAGGTGTGATCTTTATAGGTAAAAAAAATTTTAAAATAATGAATATTTTTCACGCTTAATAGCGTAAACGCTAATTGCAAAGCGTAAATAGGCAACGTATGTTGTGGGCTTAAAAATCTAAAATTAAGAGGGATTTTATGACGTTTTCCGATCAGCTGCTTAATCGAGCAACCGCAGGGTTGGTGGCTGTTATTATTGGTTTTTCAAGTTCTATTGCGCTTATTTATCAAGTTGTTATAACCCTTGGCGGCACGCCCGATTTAGTCGCAAGCTGGCTTTTAATGCTAGGGCTGGTAATGGGCATAACCACTATTGGGTTGTCGTATTATTATAAAGTGCCCGTTTTAATTGCATGGTCTACCACTGGGGCGGCTTTACTTATTTCCAGCGCGCAGGGCTACCATTTAGGCGAAGCCATTGGTGCATTTATGTTTGCCGCTATATTGGTTTTTGTGTCGGGGGTTACCGGTTGGTTTGAAAAAATAATGAACCGCATACCGAGCGAACTTGCCTGTGCCATGCTGGCAGGCGTATTGGTCACCTTTGGTATAGATGTATTTAATTTTATGAATGAGCTACCACTGGTTATAGGCCTAATGGTGCTTATGTATTTTTTAGGAAAACGATTTTTTGCGCGTTTTGCCATGCTTAGCGTTTTAGTTGCAGGCGTGCTACTGGCGTGGCAAATGGGGCATATTGATACAGGCGCTATTCATTGGAAAATAAGTGAATTTGCATACATAGCGCCGGTGTTTAACTTGCAAGCGTGTATAAGTATTGGCTTACCGCTTTATATAGTGACCATGACCTCACAAAACTTACCGGGTATTGCTGTACTAAAGGCTCATAATTATAAAGCGCCTATCTCGGCTACGCTTAACGTAACTGGTTTTATTAATATTTTAACAGCCCCGTTTGGTACGTACTCTATTAATTTAGCCGCTATTACTGCTGCTATTTGTATGAGCGATGAGGCCGATAAAAGCCCCGATAAACGCTATTGGGCAAGTATTGCCGCAGGCGTATTTTATATTGTTATGGCACTTTGCGCAGCAACGCTTGTTGGTTTAGTGGCAAGTTTGCCGCAGGCATTAATTTTAGCCTTAGCGGGTATTGCGTTGTTTGGCACCATTGCTAATAGCTTGCAGCAAGCTTTAAGCTCAGCCCAATACACAGAGGCTGCAATAGTTACGTTTTAGGTAACCGCATCTGATTTAACCATGCTCTCGGTGGGCTCTGCGTTTTGGGGAATAATTGCCGGCGTTTGTACGTTGATGATCACCCGTAAAAGTTAAAGAAAAGCGTTAACGAATAGGTTAAAACAGGTAAAAGCATTGCTTTTAAAGCGCCAGCAAGCTGCGCGTCTTGTATCTCTCGTTGATAAATGATTAGCTATCATTTATCACATCGAAGTCAGTGAGCTTGCCTGTGCGTCTAAAGGGTAATTTACCTCGGTGTTAATTTTGTCAGTATGCGCGAAGCTTGCTCGCGCGAGATGCAAGTTACTTTTCTAAAAGCAAAGCGCCTCTTAACCTCTTTGTGGTTTATTGATCTTTAATACAAAAATGCACAAAGAGAAGAGAAAGAGGAGTAAATGAGAAGTGAAATT
>NZ_JAQREZ010000084.1:0-11124 GCF_028598715.1 Pseudoalteromonas sp. GABNS16E | reverse complement strand
CTACTTGCTCAACAATAGATAATTTAAAGCCTAATGTATAATCTCGCTGAGTACGCTTGACGTCTTTAGTTTTAGTGGTTTTCATAAAATAAGTCCTAAATGTGTAAACACATTTCAGGACAAGACAGACTAATAATGATCAAAAGCCCGATTTTATCGGGCTTTTTTGTGCGCTAAAATAGTGGGGCTGATATAGCCGGTATTAAGACGAAATACCGGCCACCAAACCATTAACTTAACCTTTCTAATGTGATTGTGTTTTACTATTTAAATAATCAGTGAGCGCAAATAATACGCCAGAGCTTACAAAGGTGATATGGATAATCACTTTCCAAAATAGCTCATCACTTGAATGAATATTAGAATTAATAAATACCTTTAAAAGCTCAACCGCAGATATGGCAACAATTGCGCTAATAAGCTTCATTTTTAAGCCAGAGAAACCAACTTTTCCCATCCATGACGGCCTATCTTCGTGGCCCTCAATATTAAGCTTTGAAACAAAGTTCTCATAACCACTAAAAATAATAATAAGTAATAAACCAGCCAGTAAAGCGGTATCAACGAGGGTAAGTATACCCACCAATAACTCTTGGTTTGTTGCACTAAAAGTGGCAATACCCATTAAATAAAGTTGCTTAAAAAACTTTATTAATAGCAATATAACAGCAAATAGTAGGCCTACAAAAAACGGGGCTAATAACCAGCGCCCTTTAAATATAAACGACTCTAAGCCCTGCTCTACTTTGTGTATTTTACGAGGCGTACTGGTTGGTTTTGCTTGGTGTTCTGACATTAACTTATCTTTTTATAAAAAAGCGACCTTAGCTTATAATTTATTACAACACAATTACTTATATAATTATTTAAGCGTAATTTACTCATCTTGACGATAAAAATTTTTCGTTATCTTTTATTTTAATTTCGATTAAAAATCACTACACCAACAGAGTTGTTCTGCATTGGGCACTATTTAAATACAGCTTTAAAATGTATTTAAATCGTTAAACCATTTATTTAGGAATCAACAAATGAATAAAGCATTGCTAGCATTAATAGTTGCACCACTTTTTGCTGTATCTGCAACGGTTGCAATCGCAGACGATGCACCAGTAGCTTCTGCACAAACAATTAAAGAATACACAGATATGTGTGTAAATTGGGCTAAAGATGATGATGTAAGTAACGACGATCTATTTGGCTATGTTCTTCAATGCGTTAATGATGAATTAGAGTCTGAAGGCTACAAAAAAGTATCTACCGTAAAAATCTAAACAATAAAAATATGCGGCTAATAAAGCCATTGCGACGCATATAATCATAAAAAACCGGAATGACACAAGCTGTGCATTCCGGTTTTTATTTGTCTTAAACTAGATTAATTTTAAGGTTTATTCAGCTTCTTTTTTTGCTTTAGGTTTAGCTGGCGATTTTTTTGCAGCCGCTTTCTTTTTAGGCGCTGCTTTTTTCTTCGCTTCTTCTACCCATTTACCCGCTTCATAGTGAGCAGTCCAGCCTGTGGCTTTTCCGTCAACTTCCGTCATCACGTATTGCGCTTTATTTTTACGGCTATAACGTACTACGGCTAAATTACCATCAGGATCTTTTTCTGGCGCATCAGCTAAGTAATAAAACTTAGGTGAAATACGCTCTCTAAAACGCTTTAGCTCAGCCACTTTTGGCGCTCGCGTCTCGCGTGATTTAGGGAAAGTGTTAGCCGCCAAGAAAATACCTGCAGCCCCGTCACGTAAAACAAAATAAGCTTCTGACTTTTCACATTCAAGTTCAGGTATGTGCACAGGATCTTCTTTTGGTGGCGCAGCTTCGCCGTTTTTAAGTAACTTACGCGTATTTTTACACTCTTCGTTGTTACAGCCAAAATACTTACCAAAACGGCCCGACTTAAGCTCCATGTCTGAGCCACATTTATCACATTCGATAATAGGCCCATCGTATCCTTTAATTTTAAAGGTACCTTGCTCAACGATATATCCTTCACATGCAGGGTTATTACCACAAACATGTAATTTACGGGTTTCGTCTATTAGGTAAGAGTCCATAGCCGTTTCACAGATTGGACAGCGCTTCATTTGCATTAATGTTTCAGTTTCAATGTCCTCAACATCTGCCGCAACCGCTTCATCCCCTGATACTAGGTTCATAGTGGTTGTACAACGCTCTTTAGGCGGTAAGTTATAACCTGTACACCCTAAAAACACCCCTGTAGATGCTGTTCGAATACCCATTTTTCTGCCACATGTAGGGCAGTCAATGTCGGTTTCGACCATTTGATTAAGGCGCATTCCGCCTTGCTCTGGCTCATCTTTGGCTATGTTTAATTGCGTAGAAAAATCAGCATAAAACTTATCAAGCACTTGGGTCCATACACGCTCGCCTTCGGCGATATCATCTAAACGACCTTCCATTTTTGCTGTAAAGTCAAAGTTCATTAAGTCAGTGAAGTTTTCAACCAAACGGTCGGTAACAATTTCGCCCATTTTTTCAGCGAAGAAACGACGGTTTTCTACCCGTACATAACCACGGTCTTGAATTGTTGAAATAATTGATGCGTACGTAGATGGACGACCAATACCACGTTTTTCAAGCTCTTTTACTAAACTTGCTTCACTAAAGCGCGCTGGCGGTTTAGTAAAGTGCTGCTTAGGGTCAAGCTCAATTAAACTAAGTACTTCGCCTTCTTTTACTGCTGGCAGCGATTGATCTTCTTCATTCTTTTTACGTACCGCAGGTTGCACTTTTGTCCAACCATCAAAGCGAAGTACTCGCCCTTTTGCTTTTAGTTGAAACTCATCAGCGGCCACAGTAAGTGTTGTTAAGTCGTACTCTGCAGGCACCATTTGACAGGCAACAAACTGACGCCAAATTAATTCGTACAGTTTTTTGGCATCGGCATCAACACCTTCAACATGCCCAGAAAGTACAGTTACACTTGAAGGACGGATCGCTTCGTGCGCTTCTTGTGCATTGCCTTTAGAGCTGTAGCTAATTGGGTCTTTAGGTAAGTACTTTGCGCCAAACTCTTGGGTTACATAATCACGACACATTTCAACTGCATCTTTTGACAGATTAGTTGAATCGGTACGCATATAAGTAATGTAACCGCCTTCGTAGAGGCGCTGTGCAAGCATCATTGTTTTTTTAACGCCATAGCCTAAACGTGTACTGGCGGCTTGTTGCATGGTTGAAGTAATAAAAGGCGCACTTGGGCGGCTTTTGCTTGGTTTTTCTTCAACACTTATTACTTTATATTCGGCTGTCTCAAGGCTTTTAACTGCGGCTGTAGCCTGAGCCTCATTTACCGGCTTAAATGGCTTGTCAGCTTGTTTAGTGACTTCTAAGCGTAATTGTGACTCAGTATTTTTAACATCGGCGTGTATATCCCAAAACTCTTCTGGAATAAACGCTTTAATTTCACGTTCGCGCTCTACTAATAAACGTACCGCAACCGATTGCACACGCCCAGCAGAAAGCCCGCGCGCTACTTTAGCCCATAATAATGGCGATACCATAAAGCCAACTACACGGTCTAAAAAGCGGCGTGTTTGTTGTGCATATACCATGTCGGTATTTAGCTCACCTGGTGTTTCAAACGCTTGTTGAATCGCATTTTTTGTAATTTCGTTAAATACAACGCGTTTATATTTTTCAGGCTCACCACCAATAATTTCTTGAAGGTGCCAAGCAATTGCTTCCCCTTCTCTATCCAAATCCGTTGCGAGATAAACTTGGTCTGCATTTTCGGCCAGCTTTTTTAACTCTTGAACTACTTTCTCTTTACCTGGCAAAATTTCGTAATGTGGCTCCCACCCTTTTTCAGGATCAATACCCATACGTGCAACTAAGTTAGTGTAATCTCGTTGCTGTTTATACGCTGCCTTTTCTTCAGGCTCCATTTTACGAACTTCAGCTGGCGTTTTAGTCGCCGGTACTTTAGCTTTGTTCGAACCTGAAGTAGGTAAATCACGCACATGTCCAATACTGGACTTTACGATGAAGTCTTTACCTAAGTATTTATTAATTGTTTTAGCCTTAGCAGGTGACTCTACAATTACTAGCGATTTGCCCATAGTTGCCTATTTCTAACCAAATATTTAAATGTGTTTTGCCGACATAAACGGCGCGAATATTTATAGGTATATCTACAAACACCTATTGTTACAAGCTTTTAATACAAACTTTTCAGTATTTACTGAATAAACAAACAATTTTTGTTGTTAAATTATACAAACCGGTGTTTTTAAAATAATTGCTGTGGAATATATAGAACACAAATAAAAAAGCCAACCTTAAGGTTGGCATTTTTTACATTCTACCGATTATAAATCGTCGGTTACGCTAACAGAAAGCGTACTTTCTAACCCTGAAGGCGCTTCGGCAGTAATGGTTAAAATACCATTAAACTGCTCATTTCCTCCATCTAAGTCTTCACGCGTAATACCAAACGATAAACCAACAGGCACAATACTTGTTGTATTAGGGTAAGTGTAATTATCACTACCTGTTAAAATACCATTGTCTGTGTCAATAGAGATGGTTGTTTCAGCAGGCATTGGGTTGTTATATATATCTGCTATAAATACCGTAAGCCCTAGGCTAGCAGTGCCTGATGCAGTTTGAGTTAAATCTATTGCATCAACCTGACACATTATTGCGCTAGTGGGGTCGTTTTGCACACGGCGAACAAGTGGACTTGCAGGGTCGCTGTTTACACGTACCTCTGAAGCGGTTGCACCCGCGATAGCAGAACAATCATCCGCGTATGTAACTAGCCTAAAGAATGCAGTATCACCCGACATTACGATTTCTTGGTTTTGAAATACATTAACCATTTGACGACTACAAATACCTGCAGCTTCGTCTTCTTCACGACACAGTAAGCCGTTGTATAGGCCGTTTTCTGTGGTCCATGTACCATTGCCATCAAAATCGACAAATTCTTCAAACTCATCACCGGTTGAGTTATCACGTGAACAGGGGTCGGTTCCATCATTACAGTCTTTACCGCCATAGGTGCCATCTTCATTGTTATCGATAAAGGCTTCTGGAATATCAAATAAATCATCAAAAAAATCTTCACTGTCAAAGTAGCCGTTGCCATTTAAATCAGAAAACGTTTCTTCACCAATTGCATAAGCATGTACAGTGGCACGTCCACCTAACGGTAAATCTACCGTTAAGTCATTATTTAAAATTCCTAATGGGCATGGTAAGCCACCATCACACTTTTGCGTAATGGTATTTTCATACATAGAGTCAGTAAACGGGCGTGGGTTACTGCTGGTCCACGTTACGCTACACGTACCATTGGTTGTTGTACAACTTGGCTCTATTACGCCCCCTTCTGTGATAAAGCTAACAGCTGTTCCATCTGGCACAGGGTTGTTAAAGTGATCAGCTAGGCGAGCATTAACCGATACCGTATTACCATCAACATTTAACGCATGAGGGTTAAATATTGAACGCGATAGCGAAAAGCTATTTTGATCAGCAATGCCTGTACTAATTACAAGAATATCTGAAGGGGCGGTCACAATAACCGTATCGCCATCTACGTCTTCTTCGCTAGATGCGATAACACGCACAGACGTAGCAATTGAGCCCGATTGAACTGAGGTAGTCACTTCACCGCTGGCATTAGTAATTGCACTGGCTGTGCCTAACGTTATACCACCGACTGCCGTTGACAGCTCAAAGTTAACCGTTCTTGAAGCTAAATCATTGCCATTTGAATCCACAAGTTTAAATGTTACTTCAGAGATTTCAGTTCTGTCAGCACCACCCGTACCTTTTAATGCAATTACTGGCTCAGTCACTTCTACAAATTGTAAAAAGCCAATATTGGCAGGTGATACATTTATAGTAGTACTAGCAGAAACCGTATCGCCACCGGTGAACACGGTAACCGTAATTATATCCCCACCCACACAAGTAAGCGGACGGTATGTAGAGCGTGCAAAGCCGCCAATACTGGTTACTGTTTCATCTATAAGTGCTTGGCCAGAGCCAACACAACCAGATGAAAATTCAACAGTAAGTGGTGTGGTATATAGCTCACCGTCTTTTGAGATTTCAATTGAAATAAGTGCTGTTGCACCTGCAGCTAATAGTTCATCGTCTGCAACCGAGCTGCTAATAGCAATTTCAACATCTACAGCAGCAATTTGAAATGCCTTAGTTAAATCGCTGTCGAGCACTGACACAGTAATTTCACCGGCGCCTACATCTTGACCTGGAACAATTGTTAGTAGCGCAACGCCATTTGAATCTGTTATAGCAGTACCTGTTGAAGGAGTAACAGATCCTATCGTTGTAGTTGCAGTAACTAATCTTTGTGCAAGTGGAGTTGTTGAGTTTTCATTCGTCACCTCAATGTATAAAATACCTGTTGAGTCACCCGAAATACTAGTTACCTCATCACACAATGATGAGTTTCGTGAAGTTGAAAAATCAGATGGACAATTTTGTAAAATTTTAAAGTCTATATCTGCAGAGCTCTGATTTGGGTCAATCGCGTCACCACGTGTATAAAACCCTATTGTCGCTTGAGCAGCTTCATATACAGCAGTAACCGTACCGGCACCTTCCACTGTTCCAGGAGCAAGATTTAATGTTGCTAAGCCATTTTCATCTGTTAAGGCGGTACCAGCACTTGGCAATAAGTTACCTAATGTTGAGCTGAAACTCACAACAGCTCCTACTACAGCTTCATTGTTTGAGTCTAAGACCGTGGCTTGAACTAAAGCGTTGTCATTTGCACTAACTTCGCTTGTTTGAGTTAACGTTGTTGAGGAAATCAAACTTAAATTAAGAGTGTAAGTGTCATCATCACCTTGTTCAGGAGCATCACCAGCTGTTGTAAAAGTAAAAAATTCAGAAGTAAAAGAATTACTATCTTCATCATTGTAAGTAGCGGAGATTGAACTAGCTCCGGCTTCAGTACCGGCTAATAAATCGATTTTTGCTATACCTTCCTCATTGGTCATTGCAGTACCATTTGAAGGGTTAATAACGCCCAAACCAGATAAGTTAAACTCTATTAATTTATAAGCCCCTGGCTCACCATCAAGTATTAGTTGCGCTTGTGCTACAGCAGGATTTTGAAAATCAACACTTCTAGTTTCTATATTATCACTCGATAGTAAACTAACTGTAATTTCTGCTTGTTCAATAATAATAGATTCAAAGTCAAATGCTTCTGAGCTGATTGTTTCACCATCGATTGTATATGAAACTATAACTTCTGATGCACCAGCTGTATCGCCAGCTAGTAATTCAATAGTAGCCACCCCTTCATCATTTGTTAAAACGCTTCCAGAGCTTGGATTAAGAATACCTATATCGCTAGCTAATGAGAAATTAACACTTTGCGAGATTACAGCCACACCTTCGTTAAGCAATGTAGCTCTTAACTCTAAAGGTACCAAAGAAGTTGTAGAATTTGATTGAGTGTCGGTACCTTGAGTGTAACCTTGAAGGGTTAAACTATAATCTGATTGATTGTCTTCATCGCCCTGTGATTGAAATGCAAACGTTGCACTGTAGACAACATCGTTCTGTGTATATATAGCTGTTACTTCACCAGCACCTACTGTAGTACCCGCGCTTAGCTCTACAGTCGCTTGGCCATTTGCTTGAGTTAAAGCTGATGATTGAGTCAATGAACCGACTTCATCTGCAAGTGTAAATGTTATGCGCTCACCAGAAATAGGGGTTTCATCAGAATCTAGTAGTGTGGCAGTTATATTTAACGGCGAATCGCTTGATACAATATTAGATTCACTACCGTCTGTTTGAGAATACCCTGCTACACTTACTGAGAAAGGATTTTCAACATCACTGTCTGAATCCCCTGTTGAACTGTAGCTGAAGCTATCTGTATATGAGGTACTATCGATAGTAAAAGTTGCAGTAACTTCTCCAGCTCCTTCAACTGTACCAGCCATCAGTTCAACAATAGCTATGCCATCACTGTTTGTAAGTGCGGAAGCTTGATTTAAAGCTCCAACATCATCTGCTAGAGTAAAAGTAATACGCTCACCTGAGACTGCATCGCCATCTTCATCTTCTAAAGTAGCTCTAAGCTCTAAAGGAGCAGCCGCTGTGACCGTGTTTGACTCAGTGTCACTAGATTGTAAGTAACCTTTTAAAGTTACCGTGTAAGTGGATGTTTCTGTAGTAGAATCGTCATCATCTCCGATGGTGCCGTCTTTTTCGATTGTTCCACCACCACCACAAGCGCAAAGCAAAATGCTAAATAGTGTAATGCTGAGTAGTCGCGTTAAAGGCATGGACCTCTCCCTAGCGTTGTTATTATTTACTAATAGTTGTTTACCTAATATTAACCTATAACTTAGTCTAATATCACAGTTTTTTGTCACTTTTTTATGTAAATAATTCCGCAAAGGCTATTTTTTTCTGTAGTAAATATTTCCTTGCTGGTAGTCTATGGCAAATTTGAAAAAATAGATTAGGGAATATGTCTAAAATACGTTCAATGAGTTTAACTACCCGTATCATGATTGGCATGGCACTGGGTATTGCAGTAGGCTTTTTATTTCAGGCTATATTAGCTGGTGAAGACGATTATCTAATTCCTCTTGGGTTATTCTCTTTGCCAATTAAAGCTTTTTTTGTAGATGGCCTTTTCCATGTTGGCGGACAAATTTTTATTGCCAGCTTAAAAATGTTGGTTGTGCCGCTGGTATTTGTATCGCTTGTGTGTGGTACGTGTAGCTTAAGCGATCCTAAAAAATTAGGCCGTTTAGGTGGTAAATCAATTGGCTTATATTTAGTTACAACTGCCGTGGCAATTACCGTAGCTATTTCACTGGCGTTATTATTTAACCCAGGTCAAGGCATTGCACTGCCATCAGATGCAAGCTTCAATGCTAAAGAAGCCCCTACCTTAGCGCGAGTGATTATCGATATGTTCCCTACTAACCCATTCGAAGCAATGGCTAAAGGGAACATGCTGCAAGTTATTGTGTTTGCGCTTTTATTTGGTGTATCAATGGCGCTAAGTGGCAAAGCAGGTAAACGTGTAGCCGCAGTATTTGAAGATTTAAACACGGTTATTTTAAAACTAGTAACGCTACTAATGAACATTGCGCCTTACGGTGTGTTCTTTTTAATGGCTAAACTTTTTACCACTATCGAAATGGGATTAATACTCAGCCTAGCTAAGTACTTCCTTGTAGTAGTGGCGGCGTTATTAATTCACGCGTTTATTAATTACAGTATTATTTTAAAAGTATTAACAGGCCTTAACCCGCTTACCTTTTTAGCTAAAATGAAACATGCGTGTTTATTTGGTTTTAGCACTTCAAGCTCAAGCGCAACTATGCCTATTACACTTGAAACTGCGACCAAAAAACTCGGCGCTAATAACTCGGTTGCCTCTTTTACTATTCCGCTAGGCGCTACCATTAACATGGATGGCACAGCCATTATGCAAGGCGTGGCAACAGTATTTATTGCACAAGTGTTTGCTGTTGATTTAACGATTTCTGATTACTTAATGGTTATTCTAACCGCAACGCTTGCCTCGGTAGGCACTGCGGGCGTGCCTGGTGTGGGTTTAATCATGCTTGCAATGGTACTTAACCAAGTAGGTTTACCAGTAGAAGGGATTGCAATTATTATTGGTGTTGACAGATTACTCGATATGACGCGCACAGCCGTTAATATAACGGGTGACTGTATGGTAACTTGTGTGGTTGCTAAGTCAGAAGGTAAATTAGATGAAACAATATTTAACGACCCGAACGCAGCTAAAGACTTAGAAGATTACCACAAATCTACTGAGTAATTATTTAAGCCCATAAAAAAACCCTTGCTAAGCAAGGGTTTTTTATTACCCATAATAACGTTTTATGGGTTCATTGCTTTAAAACGCGACATTAAATTAACGCCTGCTTTATTTACAGAGCTACTAAGCCCAATTGCTAACTTATCACTTAATCCTTTCTTAATTTTGTATTTTACTTTGTATATTTGACGCTCAGCTTGTTGCTCTAATAACGCATCATCACTGGTTTTAATTACATCAACTAAGCCCTTTTCAATTGCTTGTGTTGCAAACCAGTGCTCGCCCGTTGCCACATTATCAATATTAAGTGTTGGCCGTTGGCTGCTTACAAACTCTTTAAACAAACCATGTGTTTGCTCTATTTCATCACGAAACTTTTCGCGGGCTTTATCTGTATTTTCGCCGAACAAGGTTAACGTACGTTTAAATTCGCCTGCTGTAATTTGCTCAAACTCTACATCGTTTTTCTTTAAAATTTTATTAAAGTTAGGTATTTGTGCAATTACACCAATAGAGCCAACTATAGCAAAAGGAGCCGCTAATATTTCATCGGCCACACAGGCCATCATGTAACCGCCACTCGCTGCTACTTTATCAATAGAAACCGAAAGCTTAATACCTGCAGTTTTAAAACGCTGTAATTGCGATGCAGCTAAACCATAGCCATGCACCACGCCGCCCCCACTTTCTAAGCGAACTAATACTTTATCTTTCTCGGGATTAGCAATGGCAATAATTGCGGTCACTTCTTCGCGTAAGCTTTCAACTTCATGAGCGTCCATGCTACCTATAAAATCAATAACATATAGGCGTGGCTTCGGCTCATCATTTGCTGCTTTTTTGGACTCGACTTTTTTCGCTTTATGATGCGCTTTTAACTCTTTTTTAGTTAAAGTATTTTCTAAAAAGCTGTGTTTTAAGTCATCTAGTTGCTCAGACAAATCGTCTATTTCTATGGCTCCTTTTTTAGCTTTAGGCTTTACTGCTGAACCCACAATAAGAGTTAAAATAATTGCAATAGCAATAACAAAGGTAACCGTTTTAGCAAAAAACAAACCGTATTCGTATAAAAATTCCAACTGGTCTCTCCATTTATAAATTTAAGCTAATTTATCATGCTTTATAACAAAAAAAAGCCACTAAACAGTGGCTTTTCAAGGTTAATAAGTGTCTTGTCCTGAAATGTGTTTACACATTTAGGACTTATTTTATGAAAACCACTAAAACTAAAGACGTTAAGCGTACTCAGCGAGATTATACATTAGGCTTTAAATTATCTATTGTTGAGCAAGTAG
>NZ_JAQREZ010000083.1:0-11887 GCF_028598715.1 Pseudoalteromonas sp. GABNS16E | reverse complement strand
AGAGTTGCAAGGTCGCAAGCGTTGTAAGAATAGGCATAAATCATAGCCAGTTTAACAACTGGCTGATATGCTATTTACGACAAAGTCGCTCGGTAATTAGACCGACACAATCCCTTGGTAATCACACTAATACACATAAAAAAGACCTGGCGCTTTCGCACCAAGTCTTTCATTAAAACCGTCAACCTATTTCAGGACGGGACAAATAAACCATACGCTTGTGTTTCTTCGTCTTCCTCTTGTGCTAAATGATCAGGTCTAAATATTGCGCTAGGGTCTATTAAAACACTGTGTTTTTCGGCTAACTTTATTAGCCCTCGCATCATGCCTTTGGTTTGCGGGTCTATATCAAAGCCTACTTCGGTTAATTTATCGAGTGGCTTAATGTCTTCTTTTTTATAATCTATATTGTCCTCTACTTTATCTACTAGTAATCCGATATGCGGGTTGAGCCCATCTTTAGTAGTAAAAACAATAATAGGTTTATAATCGAGTGTTATTTGCTCTTTTGCCGCATCAAACAGTCGTTGTAATTGCATAAAGCTGTTGCGCTTTATACTCGCTAAATATTTACTGGCTTGTTTATAGTCTTGCTCGTTATGAGTACTAACTGCGCGATCTGTTGCTGTTACTAGCGCTTGAAAAGGCTCATCAAGTTTTTCTATGATAGTTTTTAGGTCACTGTTGTCAGTTTTAAACTCTTTATAAAATACGGCGATGTTGTGCAGCTGAGTTTTATCGTTTGTTATTACGTGGCTCTGTTGCGCGATGCTTTTTTCAAATTGGCTAAACCAATCATTAAGCGAGGCTTGCCAGGTTCTTAGCTCATTAAGTGCTTTTTTATTACTTTGCTCTGTAGAGCTGCCATTTAAAATAACACCTAGGTCGAACACCGGCGTGGGGGTTTCCATGTAGTCTTTTACACCAATAAAGCTCTTATTGTTATTTGACAATGTAGTGAGGTTATTATCAAACCGCTCGGTGAGTAAAATATCGAGAATTTTAAGTGAAATGGTTTTACAGCCCACTTGAAAGTTTATGAATTCCATACCTTTATCTTTAATTGCCTTGTAATGCTTTAAGGATAGAACAAAATAGATAAATAGCTTAAAGGTTGTGTGGTTTTTTAATTAGTGACTTAACTGCGAGTTTAAATTGTTGCTCTAAGGCTTTTTTTCCACTTAAACGATGTTGCTTGATTAGCTGCTCATTACTGTGGTTTTGTAATACCATTTGTATCAGCAAGTGGCGATCTTCGCTTTTAGTTGCCATTAGGCAGGATGGGGAGTGGTTAAATAAATACCATAGTTTTGGCGCGGTATTAAAACGATTTATTGAACTAATTGCAGTGTTTATAGGTGGGCTGGGCACACTAGATTCATCGATAAATTTACTTATTAGCTCACTGACTAACTCACTGTCGAGTTGGCTAAAGTGCGTTAATAAACCATAAAACAAATCACTTTTAAATTGCTGAGCTAGGGTATGTAAGCCCTGCGTGGATGTGTTTAATGCTTTAATAACGAGGGCTGAGTGCTCACCCGTGCTTTTATCTCGCTGATAACCTAGCTTTACAGCACTAAAGCCCTGAGATTGCCAAAAACCTAAAAGCCCTGCTGTAGCCCCAAAACTTGCACCTATATAACTACAGGTCGGGGTTAGCTGATGTTGGCAATGCGCTAGCAATGCTTTACCTACGCCTTGTTGGTGCAGGTTAGGTGCAACAGCTATACGAATAACGCGTGCGCTTTGTTTTGTTAAATAGCTTGGCTGTGCGCTTAATTGCGCGAGCGATTGCGCCATTAAATGCCCTTGTGGGCGGCGCTCACCACTGATTACTTGCTTAGCTAGCTCTGCATCCATACCGCCTTCAACTGCTATTAAACACACACCCACAACATGCATGTCGCATCTACTAATAAACAGCCTTTGCGCTGGGGCATCAAGTAATTGGCGTAAATCGTTAACACTGCTCTGGTAATGGGCAAGTGCTAGCAACGCAACTATTTGCTGCAGTAAAGGCTCATTGTCAACGAGTTGCTGTTGAGTGACTTCAACGTGCTCAATGCTATTTAAAGCGGGTGGGTATTCGTTATATTGTGCATCTAAAGCAAAGAGTGTGCGTACATGTTGCTCAAGAGGGTCGCCCTTGGCAAAACGTAAAGGCTCTTCTAAGTTTACAATTTTTGCCGCTTTGTAATTTGCTTTAATATGTTGCGTAAAGCGAATGGTATAGCCTCGGCCATTACCCTCGTAGCCTACCAAGGTGCTTGCAAAGACTATACGCGGGTAGTGCTTTAACATGGTTAACAGTAGTGGGACAGGTATTGCGGCGGCTTCATCAACCAGTAATAAATCACATGGCGGCAACTGATTAAGCAGTGCATCGGGCGCCATGTATTGTAAATTAGCTAAATGTTTTTGCTGAGCCTTGTATTCCACCTGTAAGGTTTTAGCTAAATGCTTAAAACAGCTATGGGTGGCTCTAAATTGTGTTGCGCATACAATGATTTTTTTATCATGTAATGCTGCGGCTGCAAGACCTAGCGCGGCTGATTTTCCTCGCCCTCTGTCGGCATTAATAATTAAAGGCCTGTTCGCACGCCCTGTGGCCACCTTAATTATTTGCTCAACGCACTGTTGCTGCGCCTGATACTCAATTTTATTTGTTACATTGCTTTTGAGCGGCGACTGTTTAAAGACAGTGTGTTCAGCAAAGTGTATGGCAGGTAGCGTTTGTAAAAGGCGAGAAAAACGTAAATTAAAATAGCTTTGCTGATTACTACACCCATAAGACTGCACGCTTTGCAGCGCAGGGTCTTGCCATGACGCTAAACGTTGTAAATCAGGCAGTAATAAAAATAAAAGCCCGCCGGCTTTTACGGTGCCGGCTAATGCAGCGAGTTTATCGGGGTAAATGCCACTAAAGCCATCATAAACGGCATGAGGAAACTCTTGCCCAAGTAGTTGATGAGTATGCTCAGGCCAACTTGCATTGGCAAGGCTGCTTGAAAGTAACTTTACATCATCCGAACGGGTTAACGCGCTTAATAGCTCATAGCACCAAGTAGGCTGGCCTG
Organism: Pseudoalteromonas sp. GABNS16E; assembly: GCF_028598715.1. Taxonomy (NCBI): domain Bacteria; kingdom Pseudomonadati; phylum Pseudomonadota; class Gammaproteobacteria; order Alteromonadales; family Pseudoalteromonadaceae; genus Pseudoalteromonas; species Pseudoalteromonas sp. GABNS16E. The sequence goes on along the minus strand of NZ_JAQREZ010000083.1, from coordinate 8,807 downwards.
TAATAAGCACTAACTGGCGATGCTTTGCGCCAGTTAGTTGCTGTGTTAATTGCTCAACACTGCGCTTATACAGCTTGAAGTCGTGCATATGCGGTTACTAGCCATTTGCTGCCAAGGTCGTCAAAGTTAACCTGTACACGCGATTGCGCGCCACTGCCTTCGTAATTAAGCACAGTGCCAATACCAAATTTAGCGTGCAGTACACGTTGGCCTAAGTTAAAACCACTTTCTTCAAATACAGCATGGCTTACTGATGCGCTAAAACGTCCTGCAGCAGGCGGTCGTGATACCTGTGTTTTAATACGAATTTCTTCTACGCAATCTTCGGGTATTTCGCGTAAAAATCGCGATGGGCTATGGTACTTTTCTTGGCCATATAAACGACGGCTTTCGGCATGGCTTATGTAAAGTTTGTCCATGGCACGGGTCATACCCACGTAACAAAGGCGGCGTTCTTCTTCTAAGCGCCCTGATTCTTCATTACTTTGCTGCGATGGGAACATGCCTTCTTCAACACCCACCATAAACACAAGTGGAAACTCTAAGCCCTTAGCAGAGTGAAGAGTCATCATTTGCACAGCGTCTTCGTGTTCATCGGCTTGGCCTTCACCAGATTCAAGCGATGTATAAGCTAAAAACCCTTGAAGTGGCGAACTAAACTCTTCTTCTTCAGGGAGTTCGTACTGATCGCAGGCACTGATAAGCTCTTCTAAGTTTTCTACGCGAGCTCGGCCTTTTTCGCCTTTTTCAGCTTGATACATAGCCATAAGCCCAGAGGTTTGAATAGCGTATTTGGCTTGCTCTTGTAGTGTAAGGTCGCTAATTTTATCTTCTATGTGCTCTACCAACTCTACAAATTTTGTAACAGCGCTTGCCGCACGACCCGATAAATGTTGCTGTTCAACAATTGCTTTAGCTGCGTACCAAAGAGGCAGCGACTCAGCACGCGCACAGTCGCGTATATGGCTAAGTGTTTTATCGCCAATACCGCGCGCAGGGGTGTTTATTACACGCTCAAATGCGGCGTCGTCTTGGCGGTTTCCTACCAGTCGTAAGTACGATAGCGCATCTTTAATTTCTTGGCGCTCGAAGAATCGCATGCCACCGTAAATACGGTATTTTAAGCCTTCTTGTAGCATGGCTTCCTCGAGTACACGAGATTGCGCGTTACTACGGTATAAAATAGCGGCGTCTTGCAACGCATTACCAGCATTTAGCCAGCTGCGTAGCTTGCTGCTTACAAAGCGGGCTTCGTCTAGCTCGTTAAAGGCGGCATAAATTGATATAGGTTCGCCTTCGTTGCCATCGGTCCAAAGGCTTTTACCCATGCGCTCTGAGTTATTTTTAATTAGCGCATTAGATGCTTTTAGAATGGTCGCGGTTGAGCGGTAGTTTTGCTCAAGACGAATAGTTTCGGCGTCAAAATCAGTTAGAAAGCGTTTAATGTTTTCTATTTTAGCGCCACGCCAACCGTAAATACTCTGGTCATCGTCGCCTACAATCATAATGCTTTGTGTATCACCAGCAAGTAGCTTTAGCCATGCGTATTGAATGGTATTGGTATCTTGGAACTCGTCTACCAGCATGTGGGCAAAGCGCTGCTGGTAATGGCGAAGTAGCGTAGGGTTATTTTTAAGTACTTCGTAGCTACGTAGCAGTATTTCTGCAAAATCAACTAAACCAGCACGGTCACACGCCTCTTGATAGGCGGCATATACACGTAGCATCATTTGCTCGTTTATATCGTAGGCTTGAATATCTTTAGGACGCAGGGCTTCATCTTTTTTAGCGCTGATGTACCAGCCAAATTGTTTGGCGGGCCACTTTTTGTCATCAATATTCATTGATTTTAATAAGCGCTTGATCATTCTAAGTTGATCGTCAGAGTCTAAAATTTGAAAGGCTTCTGGCAGGTTTGCTTCACGGTGATGAGCACGCAAAATACGGTGTGATAAACCATGGAATGTACCAATCCACATGCCACCGACAGGGGCTTTTAGGGTTTCTTCAACACGGGTGCGCATTTCTTTAGCGGCTTTATTGGTAAAAGTAACTGCAAAAATACTATAGGCTGATGCTTGCTCAACCTGCATTAACCACGCGATACGATGAACTAAAACACGTGTTTTACCCGAACCAGCACCTGCTAATACCAGCATGTTTTGTAGTGGGGCTGCAACGGCATCGCGTTGTTTGTCATTTAAGCCATCGAGTAATTCAGAAACGTCCATCGTTACGCCTTTTCAATCAATAATGAGGGCAGTATAACAGGTGTTTTTGTTAGGCTAAATAAAATACTGTTTTTATGAACAGCTATTCTAAAAATACTTGTAAAACTAATCCCTTAGTCGCTTTTTTGTACTCTTAAGTAACGATAATTAATAATAAAAATAATCAAATTGACCTATATTTAGTAAAAAATACTAAAGCAGTTATTTAGTAGTAATTTAACTATTTGATTTTTAAGCTTTAATAAATTGGCATAAAGTGTGATAGTAAGTAAATAACTAAAACTTAAAATTAATTAACTACAGAGGTGAGTATGGCTGATCAAGGTTCTGGCGGTAATGTTATTGCAGCGTTGTGTAATATATTTTTTCCTGGTTTAGGGCAATTGGTACAAGGGCGAATTTTAGCCGCTATCTTTTTTGCGCTAGCTATTATAATTAGTTACGCACTTATTTATGTATTAGTAGGCTTCGTACTCGTGCCTATTATTTATTTATGGTCGATTATAGATGCTGCACGTTTTAGATCGCGAAGTTAGCTTTTATGTCACCTATTTAATAGCGTCCATTGGCGCTATTTTGCGTTTTAGGGTCGGTGTTTAAGGCTATTTATGGGTATAATTAGTGCATTAGCGTTTTAAAAGTAAAAATTATGGAATATCAATTTATACGTGACCCTATTAGTGGGCTGCGCATTAAAATAAGCAGCGAGCATGCCCTAATTGGCCGCTGGTTAAACGAAGAAATTGGCAAAGAAAAAGTCGCGATGGTACAAGCACTTATTAGCTCGGTAAAAACAAGTTACGAACCAATAACGTTAAAAGGCCAAGAGATAGACTTAATACTCTCTAAAGACGAAGCCTTATTTGAAGCCCATGCTCTACACCAAGACAGCGAAGATTTAGTCGCCTATCAAGATGATGACTTAATGCTTGAAGAAAATGGCCTAGTGAGTGGTTGTGGATTTGAAGATTTTATAGATTTAATAGAGTCGTGGGCTGAGTTTAGTGGCTCGCGTTAAACGTTTAAAAGGCCAACCTAGTTGGCCTTTTTTGTAATATCAATGGTGTTAAGTTATTAGGCATTTATAGCGCTCTATTTAGCACCCTAGAATGATTAAATATTTAAGTCGATTGGTATATATCTACAGATTATTGATTTTCTATTGATTTAACGCTAGCTAATAATAGCTCCTCTGTTAAACGTACTTTGTAATTAGGGTTTGCGTACTGAAAATACACAACGCCGCTTTTATCAATTACAAATACAGCCGGTACAGGTAAAGCGACGTTTACCTTGCCTTGGGCATCAACAAAGTTAACACCGCGCTTATTGCGATAGATAGCGGCTGTTTTATCATCTAAAAAATAAGCTAAACCTAAGGCTTTTGCTAGGGTTAAGCTATCATCTGAAAGCAGTAAATAATTTGGTGAACTTATTTTACTTTGGGCTAGTTTTTCTGGACTATCTGGCGATACTGCAATAATTTGCGCGTTTAAATTAGCGAGTTGCTGCTCAATTTTTTGTATATTAGCCAGTTGCTTTGAGCAATAAGGACACCAACCTCCGCGGTAAATAATAAGCACCGTTGTTTTTTCAGCAAAGCGCTTTTGTAACTCTACATTATTACCATGTTGATCTTTGAGCGTTATATTAGGCACGCTTAAGCCCGGTAATAATGGTGATACTTGCTCGGGGGCTGCAGCAATTCCTTCTGTACTTGCTTGCGCATTCGTTACTAAAAAAGCAGCCATTACAATAGTCGCCAAGGTGTGCAGTAACACTTTACTCATCATTATTTCCTGCCCTGTTTTTATGTGCTGTTTATAATAGATCAAAAATGCACTTTTTATTATTTGCCTGTATCATAAGCGTAATTTAAAAGCTCAAGTGGAAACGATATGTCAGCCAACTTAAATAAGCTAGTAGTAATGCTAGAAATGCAAAATGCCATGAACACTAAAGTTCATGATCAATGGTTTAGCCAAGGCTTTGAGTGGTACAGAGCCATTTGGGTAGAGTGTGCAGAAATGCTAGATCATTACGGTTGGAAGTGGTGGAAAAAACAAACCCCAGACACCGAGCAAGTCATTCTAGAATTGGTTGATATATTTCATTTTGGTTTGTCGTTAAGAATTGACGGAACAACCTCTTACGAAGAGTTAGCTAAGCAGCTAGAACAAGAACTTAGCGCACCACAGGCCGCAGATGACTTTAAACAAACTCTTGAAATATTAGCAGCTTCAGCAGTTGCAAATAAAACCTTTAACGCGGCCGCGTTTGCAGGGTGTATGGCGCAAATAGGGATGGATATTGACGATTTATACCGCGGTTACGTAGGTAAAAACACGTTAAACTTTTTCCGCCAAGATCATGGCTACAAAGATGGCAGCTACATCAAAGTATGGAATGGCCAAGAAGATAACGAGCATTTAGTCGAAGTCGTTAAAAGCCTTGATACCGAACATGCCGACTTTGCAAAGTTAGTATATCAAGGCCTAGTGGCGCGTTACCCGCAACAATAATCTAGCTGCTAGATTATGTTTCTGTAGTCGGTTACGTTTAAGTAATCGGCTATTACATTATGTGGTTGCTGGCTATCTGGGTTGGCCACCGCAAGTAAATGTTCAATGCCGTATTCTCGGGCAGCATTTAAAACTGGCACACTATCATCAACAAACAAAGTGCGCTGCTTATTAAACCCTAAGTCTTTTTGTACTTGATGCCATAAACTTTGCTGCTCTTTACTCACTCCGTATTGATGAGTAGACACCACGCCATCTAAATAATTATCTATCGCGGTATGTTCAAATTTAAGCATGACGTTTTCTGGGTGGGCGTTAGTTAAAAGAATTAGCTCTTTACCTGCTTTTTTTAGCTCAGTTAAAAAGTGGGGTACATCTTCGCGTACTTTTATTAAGTGCTGGGTTTGGCGTTTTAATTCCATTATCGGTAAATTGAGTTGCTCTTGCCAATAATCTAAGCAATACCACTGTATTTGACCACTTACCGCTTGATAGCGTTTGTGCATATCGGCTTTTGCTTCATCAAGGGTAATATTGCGAGTGAGCGCAAGTTGCTCTGGTACAACGTTAAGCCAAAAGTGACTATCGAAATGTAAATCGAGTAATGTTCCGTCCATATCGAGTAAAACGGTATCGATTTTTGACCAATTTAGCATGGGCTTTTCCTTGTGAAAAGTTTATGATTAAGCACAACTGCCATGATAGCAAAATAACGCCAATGACACAGAAAAAGCACCCAACTCCGCCTCAAATTATTAGTAACAATGTAGTTGCTAAAAGCCGTTTATTTACTGTTGAATCGTTAGAGCTTAAGTTTTCTAATGACGAAGAGCGCCAGTATGAGCGCATACGTGGCGGTGGCCGCGGGGCTGTAATGATTGTACCAATAACTGCAGATAACGAAATGCTACTGGTACGTGAGTATTGCGCGGGCACAAACGACTACCAATTAGGCTTTCCTAAAGGCTTGATAGACCCAGGCGAAACACCACAGCAAGCAGCAAACAGAGAGCTTAAAGAAGAAGTGGGTTTTGGTGCTGAATTTTTTGAGCCACTAAAAGTAGTATCAATGGCGCCAAGTTACTTTAACGCGACCATGCATATTTTATTTGCTAAGCAACTATATCCGCAAACGTTAGAAGGTGATGAGCCCGAACCTTTAGTGGTTGTTAAGTGGCCATTAACAGATTGGCAGTCATTATTAGAGCAAGACGATTTTACCGAAGCTCGCAGTGTTGCCGCTTTGCTATTATTAAATAAGTATTTAGCGTCTGGAGCTGCAAATGAATAAATTACTAGAGCCTTGTATTGAACTTGCACAAAGTGCAGGCGATGCCATTATGGCTATTTATAAAAAAGACGATATTGGCCAGCAAGAAAAATCAGACTCTACGCCTGTTACAAAAGCAGACTTAGCGTCTAACGATGTGCTTGTTGCTGGTTTAAAAGCGCTTGCGCCCGACATTCCTATCATGTCGGAAGAAACGCCTATTCCGGCACTTGCCCAAAGAAAGAACTGGCAACGCTATTGGTTATTAGATCCGATGGATGGCACTGGCGAGTTTATTTTAGAAAGTGGTGACTTTGCCGTTAATATTGCACTTATTGAAAATAATCACCCCGTTTTAGGTGTGATTCATTGGCCAGCAAAAGGGATCACTTACTTTGCTACTGCTAATCAGGGTGCATTTAAACGAGAAAATGGTAGCGACACAAAAATGTCGGTAGCAACACCCGATAACCTAACGTTGGCAGTAAGTCGTAGACAAAAAATTAAAGCGGTCAGTCAGTATTTAAATACGCAGTTTGCCACTATTGCAGTAGGCTCGTGCTCGCTAAAAGCATGTATAGTTGCCGAGGGCAAAGCCGACTGCTTTTTACGAATTGGCCCTACAGGCGAGTGGGATACCGGCGCGTCACAAGTTATTGTAGAAGAGGCGGGCGGGTGTATAACCGATGCAGAGTTTAACCCGCTTACTTATAACCAGCGAGAGAGTACTGAAAATCCTGACTTTATTGTAATGGGACACCCAGATTGGGAGTTTCAAAAAATGATAAGCCCACATCAGAGGTAGCTATTTATAGTGCTTGTTGATTGCTTTTTGTTCGGTTGAACACAATTAACTAGTTAAAGCCTTGCAATATAAGTTTATTCCTATATTATAGCGCTCTCTTCGAAACAGGCTCGTCATTAACACGAAACTATTTCAAAGAAATTACAGGCGCGGGATGGAGCAGCCTGGTAGCTCGTCGGGCTCATAACCCGAAGGTCGTCGGTTCAAATCCGGCTCCCGCAACCAATTTTTTTAAAAGCTTGGTTACTGTAAACTCTAACTTAAGAGATTAAATTAAGTAGTCGATAGACTTAAAATATACAGGCGCGGGATGGAGCAGCCTGGTAGCTCGTCGGGCTCATAACCCGAAGGTCGTCGGTTCAAATCCGGCTCCCGCAACCAATTTCCTTTAGGGGTTTGAGGTTACTGTAAAACGTTAGTTAAAGAAAAGCTTGTCGGTCTCAGCTCTTCATTAGCCAGCAAAGGTAGTCGTTTTAAATCCGGCTCCCGCAACCAATTTCCTTTAGAAAGTTGGCAGCCACGTTGTAATGTAAGCAACGCTAAATAAGTATACATATTTCAGGCGCGGGATGGAGCAGCCTGGTAGCTCGTCGGGCTCATAACCCGAAGGTCGTCGGTTCAAATCCGGCTCCCGCAACCACTGAAATACATAAAATGAAACGACACGCTTAAAGCGTGTTTTTTTATGCCTAAAATTCAGTGAAATGAATAGCTCGTCGGTTCACCTTTCATAAGCTCTGGCTCACGCAACCACTGAAATAATAAGTTAGATTAAATCGACACGCCAAAAGCGTGTTTTTTTATGCCTGAAATTCAGTGAAATGGGTAGCTCGTCGGTCTCAGCTCTGCATAAGCTAGCAAAGGTCGTTGGTTCACCTTTCATAAGCTCTGGCTTCCGCAACCACTGAGATAATAAGTTATATTAAATCGACACGCCAAAAGCGTGTTTTTTTATGCCTAAAATTCAGTGAAATGAATAGCTCGTCGGTCTCAGCTCTGTATAAGCCAGCAAAGGTCGTTGGTTCACCTTTCATAAGCTCTGGCTCCCGCAACCACTGAAATACATAAAATGAAACGACACGCTTAAGGCGTGTTTTTTTATGCCTGAAATTTATATTTCTTTCCCTATAAAGCACTCTTAGATTTATACCCCCAAGCAATACCTATAAATATTATAAACTTCTCTAAAAATACGTTATTACTTAAAACTTTGTATAGTTTGTGTTAAAACGGCACAAATAATTTTGGGTTGTTCCACATGACTGAACTTTATCACTGGTTTGATTTAATCGGCATTGCTGTGTTTGCTGTTACAGGTACTTTGGTCGCACACGAAAAGAAAATGGATGGTTTTGGTGTTGTAGTATTAGCAGCGGTAACAGCGATTGGGGGCGGTACGGTTCGCGATCTCATATTAGATGTTCCGGTATTTTGGTTACACGATCAAAGTTTTTTTTATGCTATTTTAGCCGCGGTATTTATTACTACGCGGCTTATTAACAAGCAAAAGTCGATTCCGCACTACACATTACAAATTGCCGATGCATTTGGTTTAGCATTTTTTGCGGTAATGGGCACCCAAAAAGCCTTACTAGCCGGCATGCCAAATATGACCGCGATTATTATGGGTGTAATTACCGGTTGCTTTGGGGGCATGCTCCGTGATGTGCTTGCTCGCGAAATTCCTATGCTGCTAAAAGGCGAGTTATATGCTATTACCTGTATTGCTGGCGGTGTAGTTTATACGCAGGGAATTCATTTTTCGTTCGCGACCGAACTTGCCATGGTAATGGCAATGCTAACCACCTTATTGCTTCGTATTGCGGCTATTAAATGGCAAATCACAGTACACGTGTGATTACCAAGGGATTGTGTCGGTCTAATTACCGAGCGACTTTGTCGTAAATAGCATATCAGCCAGTTGTTAAACTGGCTATGATTTATGCCTATTCTTACAACGCTTGCGACCTTGCAACTCT
>NZ_JAQREZ010000082.1:0-12529 GCF_028598715.1 Pseudoalteromonas sp. GABNS16E | reverse complement strand
GGTTCAATCGGCGGATTTACGTAGCTCACTTAAATAGTAAGCACATAGAGCGGGTCATTAGCTCAGTTGGTAGAGCAGTGGACTTTTAATCCATTGGTCGATGGTTCAAGTCCATCATGACCCACCACTTCTAAAAAATCTCAACTCTTCCCTTATTTTATTTAAATCAGCTTCTTATTTTTATTTATAAACAGCATGCCCAGATAGCTGTTATTTGCCCGTGTATTCTCGTATAATTTGCCATAATTAATGCACTGTAGATGAAGTGGTCGAGAACATGAGTCTAGCTCAAACTATTATGCCTGAAGGTTATATCTTTCCTCCTAAGCCAGCGCCGTTAACTAAAGACGAGCAAGGCGAATATAAAGCACGTATTAAACAACTACTGCAAGATAAAAATGCAGTGCTGGTAGCCCATTACTACACAGATCCTGAAATTCAGGCACTTGCCGAAGAAACAGGGGGCTGTGTTGCCGACTCATTAGAAATGGCACGTTTTGGTGCTCGCCACGATGCAGACATGATCATCGTTGCAGGCGTACGTTTTATGGGTGAAACCGCTAAAATTTTAACGCCAAACAAAACGGTAGTTATGCCAACGCTAGAAGCAACTTGTTCGTTAGATATTGGTTGCCCTATTGACGAGTTTTCAGCGTTTTGCGATCAGCACCCTGATCGTAAAGTTGTAGTGTATGCAAACACCTCTACAGCGGTTAAAGCCCGTGCAGATTGGATTGTAACCTCATCGTGCGCGCTTGAAATTGTAGAGCACCTAGATGAGCAAGGTGAAAAAATTATTTGGGGCCCAGATAAACACCTTGGTAGCTACATTCAAAAAAATACTGGCGCCGATATGATCATGTGGAACGGCGCATGTATCGTACACGATGAATTTAAAACAAAAGCGCTTAAAGATATGAAAGCCCTGCACCCAGACGCGGGTGTATTGGTGCACCCAGAGTCACCTGCAGAAATAGTGGCACTAGCAGATGCGGTTGGCTCAACCAGTCAACTAATAAAAGCTGCGCAAACAATGGATAACGATAAGTTTATTGTAGCGACAGACCGCGGTATTTTTTACAAAATGCAGCAGCTATGCCCAGAAAAAGAGTTTTTTGCAGCCCCAACAGCGGGTGAAGGCGCGTCATGTAAAAGTTGTGCACATTGCCCGTGGATGGCAATGAATGGCTTAAAAGCGATTGAAGAAGCTCTGATAGACCCTCGCGGTAAAGAAGTGTTTGTAGATATGGACTTACGCGAAGGCGCGCTCAAGTCACTTAATCGCATGTTAGACTTTACAGCTAGCATGGCTAAGTAATTAGCCTAATGTATAAAAAACGGTTAAACCCTAAGGTTTAGCCGTTTTTTATGCCTAAAGTAAATTGCTGATTGATTATTAGACACTTAACAGCACAAACTTAAAAAGACCTTGCACCTGTGTAACCTATTTCATACTATAACGCGCTGTTGCTAAGCAACACCGTGGAGGAATGGCTGAGTGGCTGAAGGCGCACGCCTGGAAAGTGTGTTTAGGTTAATCCCTAACGAGGGTTCGAATCCCTCTTCCTCCACCATTATTCAATATCAGGACGTCTCAGGACGTCCTTTTTTGTGCCTGCAACTATGTTAAATCTGTAGGTTGCAGTTCTATCCTTTCTTAGCTCGTTTTACCAAAGCTGATAGTTTTAATTCGCTTCTATACCAATCGTGTTAGGTTTCTAAACATTTATAGGGATAGATAAATAGAGTGACAACAAGGCATAAATTTCTACATGTAGTTGCTCCACATAAGAAGTTTATAACGCCTTTAACGCTTTATTTAACACACTAAAAAGGCTAAATATTTAAGTCGATTGGTATTAGGATTCTACAAAAATGCACTGCTTAGGCTACAAAAATAAGGAAAGAGTTAAATTAGAGTTGTTAGGAATTACGAATGGGTAGAAAATATCTTTGTTGTTTGGTTCATCAAACTCCCTAGCGTGGCTTCGCGACTTAACCCATCTACGTAAATTTAAAAAATGATAAGAGTAACAAGTTGAGAAATAACATAACACTAAACCTAAACGCCTCGAACGCACTTAATAAATACCTAAAAGCTGATTTACCTCGCTTGCCACATGAGCCAGGAAAACAAGCGGGGGTAAATACCCTGATTAGTGATCAAAATTACTTTAACTGGCAATTGCAGATAATTGATAACAGCTATAAATCCCGTGAAAAAACGATCATTGTTTGTGAAGCGAATAGCCGCTTTACGTTTTTTATACCGGTTAGTTTAAAGCTATCGCAAGAAGAATTAACTCAGCGCTTAGAGTATGAATGGCAGCTAATGATGGCTGAAACGCTTGAGGTGTATCAGTTAATACCACGCAGCGATATTGCGGTGCTGTTGAGTGAACTATCTAAAACAGAGTTTACTCCCCACTGGATTAAAAATACCGATTTGAGTATAAGCGGGCATATTAGCGATGCTGCACTTTGGGTTACTCAAACACTACAAGAAGAGGGGCTTTATGAGTTACCTAAAGACCTTGCCATTGAGTTAGCTATTTATTTAAACACCCAACCTAAACGTATTACAAATAAAGCAATTGGCCGCAAAGAGAAGTTTATACCCATAGAGCGTTTATTACATTATTGCCAATCACTTATCACTGCACGTCAGCTTGATGATGGCTCATCAAACGAAATAATCGATAAAAGTAATATCATTAATTTTAGTGATTATAAAAAAGATTAAAGCCAGCTAGATTAAATTTTCACAAGCTTGTGAAATTATATTTTTTTATAGCATTACAAAAAATAAAGCAGTACTAACAAACACCTAATTATTAGTTAAATTCTTAAGGAACCCTACAGGGAGCGAAAAGTCTTAGACTTAAATATTAACAATTAGCCAGACGTACTTTTTAAGGACATTGGCTTATTGGTACTCAAATAACGCGTTTTCCCATTCTTGAATGATTATTTGGCGCTTCATCTGATCGTCTATCACTAATATTTCTATGCCAAGGGGGATGGGGCGAAGCTGACCTTCTGATATATCAAGTAAATGTTTTTGTTTAATTCTTACTTCGTTATTTATTGGCTCAAAATTAGTAAAGTTGGCCATGTCTGTTTGCCCTTGTACAGACACTAAGTAATCAATAAATAGCTGTGCGCCAATTACATTTTTAGCATGTTTAGGAATAATGGCGCTGCGCATAATAACCGAGGTGTAGTCTTTAGGTTGCACCACAATAATATTAGGGTGCTGCGCCGCCCATGTGCGCGCATAAGAGCTTAATATGTTATAGCCAACAGTGAGCTCACCCGTTGAAAGTGCCTTGAGTATGTCGGCGCTGCGTCTAAATACACGCGTACTGTGATAGCCAAACGATTCAAGCATTCGGCCATAGCTTGAGCTTTGCTCGCGGTCATGAGCCCACAGCAAATAACCTATGCCCACTTGAGTGATATCATAAATGCCAATGCGGCCTTTAATTTGCTCACTGCGCCTACGAATTAGCTCTAATAATTCGTTGCGGCTACTTGGTGCGACCTCTGCGCCTAAAAATTCTTTATTAAATGCAATTACCGCTGTTTCATAGGTAAAGCCAAATACTTCATTTCGCCATTTAGCCCATGCAGGAAGCTTGTTTGTTTGCTCAGAGCTGTAAGGTTGTGCGTAACCGTCGTTAACTAACTTTACCTGCAAGTTCATTGCTGAACTTAATAATACGTCGGGCGGGTTTTTAACATCGGCTAAAAATTCGCTATATACTTCGAAAGTACTCAGCTCGTAGTAGTCAATTTGTACAAAAGGGTATTTTTTTGAAAGGCCGATAAAAAAGGGGCAATTTCCATTTTATCAGCGCCGCCATATATTTTAAGCACGGATTTATTTTCGCTTTGTGCCGGAAATACTAAAGGGGTTTTTGCAGCAACGAATGGCGAGCCTACAAAGCACGTAAAAACAACGGCAATATAAATCTGCGATAAAAATTTCAATGTTCGTCCTCGGTCAGCATTAACGGAAAGTTTATTTCAAAAATAAGCCCCGACGGGCTGTTATCAAGCAGCTTAATAGCAGCGTTATGATGCTCTGCTACCTCTTTAGCAATGCTTAAGCCTAAGCCACTGCCGGCACGTGGGTCGCCTTTACTTTTGTAAAACCGCTCAAACACATGTTGTTTTTGCGCATCGGGTACACCTACGCCTTGATCAGCCACGCATAAACGGGCTATGTAACCACTGTCTGTACTGTGAAGCTCAGTAGAGACATTAACTTCTTTGTGTTGCGGGCTAAATTTAATCGCGTTTTCTAAAATGTTGCGTAGCATTTGGCTAAGTGCAAACGAATCGCCATTGATCATTAAATTATCATCACCTTGATATGTGATGATCACGCCGCGTTGAATCGCCGATACCGCTACATCTCTACACACAGACTTTACCAGCTCCGGCAACGAAAGCGTTATTAAAGGCTGGCTATGAAAGCGGTGCGCAAGAGTGGCTTGGTTTAACAGTTGCGTAACGGTGCTGTCGAGTAAATCTGTTGAATATAAAACACGATTTAACTGCTCTGTTCTTATTTTTTCATTGCTTTCTTCAATGGCATTTTGCGCCTGGCTTTTAAGGCCGGCAAGGGGCGTTCTTATTTGATGGGCCACTTCACCGGTAAAGCGTTTTAAATGATTAAGCGAGACTTCTAATTACGATATAAAATGGTTAATGGTTGAAATTAAATCGGCCATTTCTTTGGGAACCGACATATCAATAGGGCGTAGATCAGTGGGGGAGCGCCGACGTATTTTTTTATTTATGCTGTAAATAGGGCGCAAAATTTGATTCACTCCCAGTAATATAAGCACAATAGCTATTACAAACGTTAAAATAACCATTTGTATTACATTTAAATTCATTTCATAGGCGAGCTGATCGCGAGCTTGGGTGGTTTGGCCTATTAAAATATTTACATCAAACGATTCGCCCACTTCATAAAGCTTATCTGAGAGTAAAATAAAGCGGTAGTTTTCGCCTTTGTAATCACCTTCCCAAAATTGTATCAGTAGGTTATCTCGTGGGTCATACTCTGCACGTTGCCACTGAGTGTCGGCTTTTTGCAAAATGTGTTGATATAAGCCATTGTAGCCGGTTAAGTGCTCGCCTTGATTTTGCGTTATTTGATACACCAATCTGTCATTTGAGGCCATCGAGAGAGTTTTGAATGTAGCGCTGGGTAAATCAACAATAATTTCGTGGTAATCAATGTGGGTATTTTCAAAAATTTGTAAAGCTGCACTGGCAAGTAGCCTATCGTATGAAATTTGGGCGGCGTTTTTACTGTAATTATTAGCCATAAAATAGGTTATAAGTGTAATTATAACCATTAAAGCAATGGTTATTGTAAGCAGCTGTCGGCGAATAGAGGGGAGGGTTTTGCTATTCATTAGGCTCTGCTAAAAGATAGCCTAAACCACGCAGTGTTTTTATATCAACACTGCTATTTACCAGCTTTTTACGAAGCCTTGCTACGTAGGTTTCTATGGCGTTGGGGCTAGGTGAGTCGTCAAACGAATATAAGTGATCGAGTAACTCATCTTTATTAAGCACTTTACCTTGATGCGTTAAAAATATTTCTAGTAACCTAAATTCTCGTTGTTTTAAATCAATAAGTTCTTTAGCAATAGTGACCGTGCATGATTTTCGGTCAAAATCGAGATTGCCATAACTTATAATGTCTTTACCTAGGCCTTGGTTACGCCTAAGTAGGGCGCGGCAACGGGCTTCTAATTCGCCAAAATCAAAGGGTTTAGTGAGGTAATCGTCGGCGCCTAAGTCGAGTAATTCTATGCGGTGCTCTACTTGAGCGCGTGCCGTTAAAATTAATACAGGCGTATTTGATGAGCGAGCCCTGAGCTTTTTTAATATTTGCTCACCGTTTAAATTGGGCAAGTTTAAATCAAGTAAAATAAGGTCGTACTCATGGCGTTTTAACAGCGAATTAGCCACATCACCACTGGTTACAAGGTCTATACCTTGGCCCATTTTGGTGAAGCGTTGGCAAATTGCTTCTCCTAACACTTCGTCGTCTTCAACTGCTAAAATTCTCATTAAGCACACCCGCAAAGTCGCAATTAAAAAATATAATTTTAAGTTGTGCAAGACACTAAACAATTACTACAACGTTTACAATACGCAAATACCTTCGTTTATAGCAAGATAAGCTATAGTTTTAATTTAATAGCCAAAAAATACAATTGCCTAAAATGTAATTATCTTGTGACAGGTTTGTGACAGGTTCGCCGTGTAAATTGCAACATGAATAAACTGATACACACTACACACAACTATAAATTTAATTAAACAAGGTAGCGGAGACAACTATGGCTCAACGGTTCTCTAAAATATTTGCAGTAACAGGCGCAGTATTAACTTGTGTTTCTATTCCTTCGTACGCTTCTTTTAATGGGCTTACAGAGCAAGACGAATTTAATATTAAGCTAAGGTCAATTTACTTTGACCGCGATTACGATAACGACGCCAGCGACGACTCAACGTTTGCACAAGGCATAGAGCTCAATTATCAATCGGGCTATTTTAATGACTTAATTAGCATGGGTGTCTCTACTTATACCGTACTTAATTACAACTCAACCGGCAGCGCACAAAATAATATTTTACCCGCTGGGGATGAAAAGGGCGGCGTTGACGATAGTTTTTCTAAATTTGGTCAATATTTTATCGACGTTAAACTTGGCGACAATGGCCATGTAAAAATAGGCGGGCAAAAAACCAAAAGCATGCTGTTAAAAAGCTCAGGTAGCCGCGCAATTCCCAATACTTTTCGAGGCGTATTTGGTGACTACAAGTTTGGTAATACCAAAGTATATGGTTACGCCTACGATAAATGGAGCCGCCGCCACGACGACAAGTGGGAAGATTTTTCTACCGACCAGTCAGATAACGGCGCAATTAGTGTTATTTGGGGTGTGGGCGCAAGCTACAAAAAAGATGCGCTAAAAATAGACGCAGAATATTTAAATTCTCATGACTACTTATCAAAGCTTGGACTTAAAGGCAGCTACGCTATAAAGCTCGATCAAAGTAAGTTAACCCTTTCAAGTGGCGTATTTACCTCACAAGACGATGGCGATTTATTTGTAACCGGCGCAGAGGGTGACGATTTAGATGATGAAGATGCACTCGATGCGGTTTCAGGCGTTACTAAAAGTGAAAACGATGGTTTTGCCTATTACCTAGATGCCAATTGGAAAAAAGATATTTGGACACTAGGCGCCGCATTTACCAAAGTGAATGATGCCTGGATTGAAGATAACTTTAGTGGCGATCACGGGACTAACCCGTTTCCCACGCGCTCATTAATTGGTGCCGATTTAACAAACCAAAATGAGTCAACTTGGTAGACTCGCTTAGGTGTTGACCTAAAAGCAGTGGCAGCAGGTTTAACCACAAAGTTCTATTACACCAGCGGCAGCGATGCAGAAAACTCAAGTTTGGGTAAGGCAGGTGGCACAGCCGATGAATAATATTGGGCCATTGATACACGCTACAAAGTAGCGGCTGTAAAAGGCTTAAGCCTACGTTGGTTATTTTTAGATTACACCACAGATGAAACTGGCAGTGTTGATGGTGTAAAAGGAGATAGAGCAGATCACCGTGTATATGTAGATTACACCATTAAGTTTTAAGAACTACACCTTATTAAAATTTCAAAAGTAGAGATAAAGTTACACTATTAAAAATGCGGCTAAGTTGTATTCGTTTAAGCCGCATTTAAAACTGCCCCTAAATTAATACTTTCTCTTTTTAGGAATTTTTAACTGGCTTTCAAATTCATCAGGAAAAAGCATCGTGCCGTCGCCCTCTTCGGTAGGGAACACCGCAATCAGTAGGTCGTCTTCTTCAAGGCCGGGTGTCCAGCGGCTAAACCAATCTTTTGTCGGAATGGCTTTTGGTGTACAGCCTTCCCATTCGCCCGTGGCCCAAGCTTGTGCAAAATCGCGGGTTGGCCACACAGGTACACAGTCGTCATCTTCGTTGGCAAGCATTACGCAGCCATCATCGTCGTTTAAAATCCATACTTGTTTGTACTGTTGTACGGTTTCAAACATAAAAGCGAGTCGTTTTTTTGCCCCTAGCCCTAAAATTACGGTTTGTTCTTCAGTCGCATTTGCAGTTGTCATAATTGGCTCACTCTTTATTGCTTCAAATTTGAATTTTACTGTTACAAGTATATCGAGTTATGTGATAGTGTGTTGAAAAATTATTATTTAACCTGAACTCTGGGTAATAAATCTATCTCTAGCAGCTATTTTAAGCGCTAACTGTGTTGAATTTACTGAAAATCTCTGGCTAGAGAAAATAAGCTTAACTATCATCATGATAAAATATGTTAGTAAATCTCTTAACCGAGTTCAGGTTATTTAATTTTGTAATTCAGATCTGTTTTGGTACTCCCTAAGTATATTTGAGCGAGCATTCTAAACTGCCCTTGAATGTTGTTAAAAAGGCCGCATCTCATATGTATACTCTTACTGAAGGATTTAACAATGACCACAGATTTACTGGCCCCGTATAAATTAAACGACTCACTTGAACTTAAAAATCGCGTTTTTATGGCGCCTTTAACCCGTTGTATGGCTGATGATAATTTAGTACCTACGCAAGATATGGTCGAATATTATGCGCGCCGTGCCGATGCCGGTTTAATTATTAGCGAAGCCACTATTATTCGCCCAGATGCACAGGGCTACCCAAATACACCGGGGTTATTTACCAGCGAGCAAATTCAAGGTTGGAAAAAAGTAACCGACGCCGTACACGCCAACGGCGGTAAAATGTTTGCACAGCTTTGGCATGTTGGGCGTGTTGCTCACCCTCACTTTTTTGATGGCGAAGTATTAGCGCCATCGGCAATTGGTGTTGAAGGCTCTGTACCACGTATGCGCGAGCTGACGTACATTACGCCAAAAGCGGCCACTAAAGAGGATATTAATTCACTGATAGCCGACTTTGCTAAAGCGGCCGAAAACGCCATTGAAGCTGGTTTTGATGGTGTAGAAATTCATGGCGCAAATGGTTATTTAATTGATCAGTTTTTACATTACGCTGCAAATGAGCGCACAGATGAATATGGCCAAACACCTGAAAATATGGCGCGTTTTGCAATAGAAGTGACCGATGCGGTTATTAATGCAGTAGGTAATGAGCGTACGGCAATTAGGTTATCGCCAGGTGCTTATTTTAATATGGAAGAGGATAAGCGTGATAAAGCGGTATTTGATTATTTATTAGCGCAGCTAGATGACAAAAAGCTGGCTTACATTCATGGCGGTATTTTTGATGACAGCACTCAATTTGACTCTTTAGAAGGTAAAACAACCTCGCAGTATTTGCGCGCTAACACTAAAACCAGCCTTGTAGGGGTAGGTAGCTATAGTTTTCATGATGCAAAACAAGCAATAAACAATGACCAGTTTGATTTAATTGCGATTGGTCGTCCATTTATTGCTAATCCAGATTACATTAGTAAAGTGGCTAATAATGAAGAGCTTGTTGCTTATAGTGACGAGATGTTAGCTAAACTATTCTAATTAATTAGGGCGTGTTGACCTTTGGCGTTTGAATTTGCAGCAGTGTGTTTGGTTTTTAGGCAAGGCAGAGCCTATGAAGTGTGGTTACTCCCCATTAATAGGCGATAACGCAGCATAAATGCCAAACATGCGCTGCCCTTCGGGTTCTGCCTAGGGGCGATAAACTCTTTGTTACTCGGTTTTTACTTAGCCCACTAGGTTACAAACCTCGTGCCGCGATTTAATCACCCCTAGATTGAACAAATTTCAATCCGCAAAGATCAACACGCCCTAGTATTTATATATAAACCAGCCTAGGTTTTTGTACTTAGGCTGACTTACAAATGACATAACAAAGCCATAAAAACCCCACATTTTTTTAACCCCCCTGTAAATAAACTTCATTTTTGTTGTCATAATTCGAAATCATACTGTGCCCGCTTTCATAATTACTTTAGATAATTAAAACCAAACGGGATCACAATGTACGCTTTAACTAATAAATCGATTTTGAGCATGGCAATTGCTATGGCTGTATCAACGTCAGCTTATGCAAATGACAACGAAATAGAAGAAATAACCGTTACTGCAAAACCAACCAGTTACGCAAATAATGTGATTGAGCCTGCAATGCTTGATCAACAAACAACGGTTTCGAGTGTGTTATCGGTTATCGATAACTTACCTGGCATTAGCATAAACGAAGGCGATGCATTTGGTGGCGATGACTGGTCTACCACAATTACTATGCGTGGTTTTAGTATTGACTCAAACCAGCAGCAATTAGGGATGACCGTTGATGGTATTCCTAACGGTGGCTCAAACTATGGTGGTGGCGCTAAAGCAAACCGTTACCTAGACACTGAAAATTTAGCCACTGTACAAGTAGGCCAAGGCACCTCAGATATTAAATCGGCATCGCTTGAGGCACTAGGCGGTACATTTAACTTTGTAAGTAAAGCGCCAAGTCTTGATAGCAGCACCACTTTTGCTTACACCTCGGGTAGTCACGATGCGACCCGCTTTTACGTTAAGCACGAAACGGGTACTTTATTTGATAATACACAAGCGTATATAAGTTACTCACAAACTGATACTAGCCGCTGGATTGGCTCGGGTAGCAACGGCGGAAAAGATAATCAACACGCAGAGCTTAAATTTGTAACAACGCTTGCTGATTTAACAATTACAGGGCGTTTATCTTACGATGATGTAAGCGAGACTAACTACAACAGTGTAAGTCTTGCGCAATTTGAACAAACGCCAGAGTGGGATCAGTTAACGTGGAACTGGACAGGCGTTCCACATTACGACCAAATGTTTGCTGAGGGCTGGGGTACACTGCGTGAAAATACGTTAGCGTATTTAAAGTTTGAATATGCACTTTCGCCAACATCGCTTATTACAGTGAGCCCTTATTATCATAAAAACTCGGGCCGTGGCGATTGGATCCCACCGTATTTAACAGCTCCAGTAGATGAAAACGGCAACCCAACCACAGAGGGCGGCACTAACGCAGGCTCTTACGGTTTTGTAGATAGCGCAGGTAACGCACTTGCACCAAACGAAGGTTGTACGGCAAGTTTAAGCTGGCCGTGGGAGTCGGGCCCTGGTTTAAACCCAGCATGTTACGATTATACGGCAATACCTGTAATGTCGTATCGTCATACGCATTACAAAAAAGACCGCTTAGGGGTAACTGCCAACTACCAAGCTACGTTTGGCATGCACGACATAGAAGCCGGTTTTTGGTATGAGCAAAGCGACCGTGACGAGTCTCGCGATTGGCACAAAGTAATTAATGCCAGCATTTACCATCACTTTGATAGCACGCCATACTGGACCCAGTATAAAAACACCTTTGAGACCGACACCCTTAAATGGTACGCGCAGGATTCAATGGCCCTTGGCGATTTCACGCTTAACGTAGGTGTTAAAAAGTACCTTGTTGATATTGAAAAGTACGACCATTATCAAAATGCCACAACCGCTAAAGTTAATAGCGACTCTGATGTGTTATTTAGTGGTGGTATTTTGTATCAGCTAAATAACTCAACCGAGCTATTTACCAGCTACAGCGAAAACTTTGCTGCTATTAAAGACGGGGTGCTTGAGCGCGACAGCTCTGATTTATCAGCCATTGAAGCTGAAACCGCTGAAAACATCGATTTAGGTGTACGTTATCAAAATAACGCGCTAAACCTGACCGCAACAGCGTATTCAATTGAATTTGATAACCGTATTACGTTTATTGCCCCAGGTAGTGACACCGGCGGTATTGATTACACCATAGGTACAAATGGCTCTTACTTAAACGTAGGGGGTATTGAATCGCAAGGTTTAGAGCTGTCGGTAAGTTACATGCTAAGCCCACAATGGAGTGTATATAGCTCGTACACGAATAATGACTCAGAGTACAAAGGCGATGCACCCGGGTTTGAAGCCGGTGAAAAAGTAATAGACTCAGTAGATGACTTATTTGTGCTATCGACCGATTACTTTAGCGGTGATTTCCGCTTTGGTTTATCGGCTAAATACACCGGTGAGCGTGGCGAAGTTGATGGCTATACCGTGGTTGATTTAAACGCAGGTTACGCAACCGATATAAACGCAGGACCATTTAAAGCTATTGATGTTGCCTTTGTTGTTTATAACGTTACCGATAAAAGCTATTTAGCGGGTGGTACGGGTAATGGCAGCACTTACTTTATTGGTGCGCCACGTACAGCAGCACTGACGTTATCGGCTACGTTTTAATAGCCATAATGTACAGTAAATAATTAAAAGCCCATCTTTGATGGGCTTTTTGTTAAAGGTACACTGTCTTGTCCTGAAATGTGTTTACACATTTAGGACTTATTTTATGAAAACCACTAAAACTAAAGACGTTAAGCGTACTCAGCGAGATTATACATTAGGCTTTAAATTATCTATTGTTGAGCAAGTAG
>NZ_JAQREZ010000081.1:0-13053 GCF_028598715.1 Pseudoalteromonas sp. GABNS16E | reverse complement strand
TTCCATGTCCCGTCTGTTAACATTAATCTTGGCATGTAGGTTCGGTGTAAAGTTTTCTGGCGAATTCAATTATACCTTATCTTCATGCTGTTTGTTTTTCATACCACAAAGATCAACACGCCCTAGCTTCAAACATTCCATCTTTGATAAAGTCTTTAAGATCCTTTTTAGGCTCACTTCGAAGACTGTGGCTCGGATAAACCTTCGTAAGCTCAGTATTTGGATCACAAATTATATGCATTGACTCCTCAATTCTATAAGCTGTGTTCCCAGCAAAAGCCATGTTATATTCAAATTCATCTCTTATAAACCTAACATGCTGCTCATCGCTTAAAGCCGATTTAGCATTCCTATTCCATACATTTTTAAAGTGAGAATAAACTTGAGGGTGCCTGATTTTTAAAGTGATGATATAAAACAAGGGTAATGAAAATAGATAATCAGTTTTTTCTTGCGTTAATTGAATTGAATATAAAAGCTTAACGGCTTGTTCAATATCCCTTAAACCAGCCCGCATATGTTCAGCAACCTTACTGAGTATGCCAATATTTATTATATCTTCTGATTTATTACCTGCTTGGAAAACCGGAACGAAAACTGTTTCATTAGGTAAATATTTTGACCAAATAAAGTTACAATATTCTTCTTTGTCAGGACTTTTTAACGAGTACTCTTGATCAAAAAAACGATTTAAATAACGTTTAGATTCAAATTTTTCTCCGTATACAGCATTGATAGAGTGACTTAGCTGTTCTGATGCAGTAGCAACAATAAAGTAGACGCCTTCAACATTAAATAAATGCTTAATAGTTTCTAATAGTTGAATACTATAAGAAGGTTTACATCGATCTAATTCATCAATCAAAATAAATTAAGGGGCTTTAAATGAAGTTTCCCCCTCTAACCCTTCCACTAATAGCCTTAAATTTTTCCTAAAATGGCCTATAGCATTTTTTGTTGTTTGATACTCTTTTATTGCTAATTCAGCAGCCTTTGTAGAGATCGAAGAAGCTAAGGTCGTAATATCTTTTGACAAATCAGACTGTTCAGTCGTTTTGGCAGATACAGCCTCACTTTCTTGCTCCTTATCAAATAAAGCTTCGACGCCATCAAGAGACATACCAAAAAGCTGTTTAGTAAAAAAGCCACCAAGCAAAGGGAGCGCTGCATTTTTCATTGACCTTGCAATACCAGCTAATTTACCATCTGTAGCACTAAGTAAGCCTTGATTAGTTAACTCTTCGTTTATTTCTGCAATAAAACTGAGTAAAGCATTTTCAGAAAAATCATTTTTCCATGCATCAAAACACACAACCACATGCTGCTTCGTTTTTAGTTCTTCTGCAAGATTACGGAGAAAATAAGTCTTCCCAAATCCCCACTCTGCATTGACATTTAATACATAGTTTTTACTATGCTCTGCTTCAGGTACTGCGTACTTGCTCGTTAAAAACTGAACAAGCCATTGTCCTTCTTGTTTTCGATTCAACCTATCATCTAACCATAATTCATCCGACATATAATTTCCTTATTAACTATCTAAAACAACATATTGGTATGAACCGATATAAAAATAATACTTCATTATTCTACTCTCAACACCCAATCAAGCCCTTGTATCGCTGTAGTAGGAAAAGCGGTTGCATGGCTCGCCCCTTCAACAACAACGCTTTTTAATTCAATATTGTCACTGCTAAGTGCATTAATTTTTTGCGTTAATTGCTTTGCTCCTGCCACCATATTTTGCCCTTCACCAAAGCGTGGCGTTTCCTTTGCTCCCACCGATATATAAACCTTTGTAGGCACTTTAGGCTTATGTGCTTGTAGCGCTAAAATCGCATTGTTATTAAACCAAACCGATGGACTGCCAATTATATAATTGTTAAATAAATCGGGCATCGTAAATAAAATAGTCACGCCAAATAAACCGCCTAAAGAATTACCTATATAAGTTTTTTGTGTACTACTTGCTCGGTAGTTACTTTGTATAAACGGCAATACAGTATTTTTTAAAAACAGCGCGTGGTTTTGCGCGTTACCGGTTTGTTTTTTCCAGCTTTTAGCCTTGTTTGGGGTGTAGTCTCTAATTCGACTATTAGACCCTTTAGAGCCTTTTTCGTAGCTAATGGCCACTATAATAGCCTGATGCATTTTACCGGTATTCATAGGAAACCGTGTAGCACCTGCCACAATAGGGAACGTATACGGTGCATCGGTTAAATAAATAGCTGGATATATTTTTTCAGGGTGCTTTTTATATGACTTAGGGAGCTGAATAAAAACAGGATATACCCGATTGGTCATAGACTCAGTGAGTTCAATAACACTACTTCTAGGGATTTGGTACGGGGTATTTGCGCTTAATTTAAAACACATTAAAGCGCAGAGTAACAGCAGGGATTTTAAAGCAGTATTCATTAGGGCGTGTTGATCCTTGATGGTTGAATTTGCAGCAGTGTGTTTGGTTTTTAGGCAAGGCAGAGCCTATGAAGTGTGGTTACTCCCCATAAATAGGCGATAACGCAGCATAAATGCCAAACATGCGCTGCCCTTCGGGTTCTGCCTAGGGGCGATAAACTCTTTGTTACTCGGTTTTTACTTAGCCCACTAGGTTGCAAACCTCGCGCCGCGATTTAATCGCCCCTAGATTGAACAAATTTCAATCCGCAAAGATCAGCACGCCCTAGCCTAAGCCAAGCGTAATAAACCAATATTGGATGATTACTTTAACTCACTTTTAGCTTTAGGTTATTAAAAAATTTAAACACTAGGGGATTAATTTAAAGTGCTACACGTTAGTTGTTTGTAGCACTAACAACGCTAAGCTACCTGATCAGATTCAGCGCTTGAACACGGGCAGTTATCGTCATTTTGTTTAAGGCATTGTTGGTAATTAAACCAATGAGCCACAGCAATAAACGCCGACCCTATTGCTCAGCACGTTGTGCAAGTACACCTTGAAGACTTAGAAATTGAAAGTGAGGTTGAGCTTACTTTTGCTCCTAGTGCAATTACTTGGCTTGGTATTGCGCAAGAGGAAGAAGAAGACGACCACGACCACGACCACTAATTTCACTCTTTAAAAAGAGTACTCCCTGAAGGTTGGCGTTTTAATGCCAACCTTTTTTATTCACATTTTGTAACAGACCTTTTATCGCAAGTGCATCGCTATTTATAACCTTATTGTTATGATGTAACAGCTATTAATATAGGATGTAATCCCATGAAAAAATTAACAACATTGGCGCTTGCCTTGGCTGCGGTTATTGCACCGAGCGTATCGGCCTATGAAACTAAAGACACTCGCTTACTACGCTTTCCTGATATTCATAACCAAAACGTGACCTTTGTTTACAGCGGCGATATTTATATTGCTAATACACAAAGCGGCGAAAGCAAACGTTTAACCGACCACATTGGTTTTGAAACATTTCCTAAGTTTTCTCCTGATGGTAAGCGTATTGCGTTTTCGGCTGAGTATAACGGCAGCCGCCAAGTTTATGTAATTAACAGCGATGGCTCAGGCCTTAAGCAGCTTACATACTACAACGATGTTGGCCCAATGCCGCCGCGTGGTGGCTTTGATTACCGCGTTTTAGATTGGACCGCCGATGGTAAAAATGTGGTGTTTAGAGCAAACCGCACACCATGGGGTAAACGTATGGGTCGCCCTTATATGGTCCCTGCCGACGGTGGCCTTGAGCAACCTTTAGCTATTCCTGAAACAGGCGGCGGTATGCTCTCCCCAGATGGTAGCAAGTATGTTTATACGCCCATTGACCGTGAGTTTCGTACCTGGAAACGCACCCGTGGCGGCCGTGCCCAAGACGTATGGATTTACGATTTAGAAAATAACACTTCAGAGCAACTTACCACTAACCGTGCAACCGACCAGCAACCTACCTGGGTTGGCGACAATATTTATTTTGTATCTGATCGTGATTACACACTAAACCTTTACCAATACCGCAAAGGCAGTGAGCCTAAAAAGCTCACTAATTATAAAAACTTTGACGTACTTTGGCCTTCAGCAGGCCCTAATGCGGTTGTGTTCGAAAACGGCGGTTACTTATATCGCTTTGACGCAAAAACACAAAAAAGCACTAAGCTGAGTATTAACATTGCAGGTGTGCGCCAATACGCTATGCCGTACAGCAAAAATGTGAGCGACTTTATTGATTCTATGTCGATTTCTCACGATGGCAAACGTGCTGTATTTACAGCCCGTGGCGAGCTATTTAGTGTACCTGTTAAACAAGGGCCTACGCGTAACTTATCGTACACAGATAAGAGCCGTGAAATAGACGCAAGTTGGTCGCCAAATGGGCGTTATATTGCTTACATGAGCGATGAAAGCGGCGAGTACGAAATTTACTTAAAAGATCGCAGTAAAAATAATGCCATTAAACAGCTCACTAGCAATGGCACTATTTGGCGCTTTACGCCTATTTGGTCACCCGATAGTTCAAAATTATTATTTGCAGATAAAAACCACACACTGTGGTGGTTAGATGCAAAATCGGGCAAGCAACACAAAATTGATACCGGCATTTACGACGAAGACGGCATTACTCAGTATACGTGGTCGCCTAACAGCCAAGACATTGTGTATGTTAAAAATAACGAAAACCGTTATGCCTCACTGTGGCACTACAACCTTAAAAAAGAAAAGGTAACGCGCCTAACAGACGAAATGAGTAACGAGCAAAACCCAACCTTTTCGCCAGATGGCCAGTACCTTTACTTTAGCTCTGAGCGCGACTTTAACCTTGCGTTTAGCAGCTACGAATTTGACTACATGTTTAACCGCGCCACCCGTATTTATGCGGCTGCAGTAAACGACAGTGTTAAACCGCTTATTGCCTTACAAAGTGACGAAACCACAATTGTAAAAGACGATGACGACGAAAAAGAAGACGACAAAAAAGTTAAAAACGCACTGCAAAGCAGCGACTTTATGCAGCGTGTTACCGCGCTTAATGCTCCTGCGGGCAATTACCGTGGCTTAACCGCAGTAAAAGACGGCGTGCTTACACTTGCCAATGGCGGATTACAACTTATAGGCACCGAACACGATAGCGAGCTAGAAACCGTGGCTAAAGGTGTTAGCCATTACACTATATCGAGCAATAGCGAGCACCTGCTTGTACATACAAGTGGCGGTTACAGCTTAATTGAGCCTAAACCAAAGCAAGACCTAGACGCCAACAAGCTCGATTTAAGCAAAATGACGCTTAAAATTAACCCGCAAGCTGAGTGGCAACAAATGTATGTAGAAGGCTGGCGCACACTGCGCGACTGGTTCTACGACGAAAACCACCACGGTCAAGATTGGGATGCTATTTTAGCTAAATACCAACCTATGGCTGATGCTATTAGCCACCGTAGCGACCTTGATTACGTACTGAGTGAAATTGCCGGCGAAATTAACTCAGGCCATATTTACGTGCAATCGGGTGATATGCCAAAAGCCGAGCGTAAAAACCACGGTTTATTAGGCGCTAAGCTTGCAAGCGATCCATCGGGTTATGTAAAAATAGAGCAAATCTTCAAAGGTGAAAACTGGCATGACGATTTCCGCTCACCACTGGGTACTACAGGCGTAAAAGCACATAACGGCGATTACATAATTGCGGTAAACGGCCGCTCGGTTAAAGACGTTGCTAACTTTTACGAACTCCTTGAAAACACCCAAGGCGAGCAAGTAGAGCTGGTGCTAAACAGCAAACCGCGTAGCAAAGGCGCGTGGCAAGTAACAGTAAAACCTGTAGCCAGTGAGCAAGGCCTACGTTATTTAGATTGGGTTAACTCGCGTGCAGCCTACGTAAATAAGCTATCAAATGGGCGTATTGGCTACGTACACCTGCCAAATACAGCGTATGAAGGTAACCGCGCCATGTTTAAAAATTACATGCCGCAAACCACCAAAGACGCCATGATTATTGATGACCGTTACAATGGCGGTGGCTATATTCCTGAGCACATGATCACCTGGCTTGCACGTAAACCACTTAACTATTGGAAACGCCGAGGCACCGATCCGACTAAAACTCCACAGTTTGCGCACGACGGTCCTAAAGCAATGCTAATAAACGGCTATTCAAGCTCAGGCGGTGACGCAATTCCTTACTACTTCCGCCAAGCGGGTTTAGGTAAGCTAATTGGTACGCGTACATGGGGTGGCTTAATTGGTATTTCTGGCAACCCTGCTCTTGTAGATGGCGGGCAAGTCATTGCGGCTACATTCCGTATTTTAGATACCCAAGGTAACTGGATTATAGAAAACGAAGGCGTTGCTCCTGATATTAAAGTGGTTGATCGCCCAGAGCTTATTTATAAAGGCCAAGATCCATCGATAGAGCGTGCTGTACAAGAGTTATTAAAGGAGCTTAAAGAAAACCCTAAGCAACCTTTAGTGGTGCCACCAGCTCCGTCCAAGTTTTAATTTGCTGTATAGCAATATTAGCTACTACCAAAAAAACCCTGCAAATGTACAGGGTTTTTTAATAATTCGAGTTTAATGATTTATATGTATTAAGGCTTATCTTTTTCTCCAGCCGCTCCATACATCATCTTCTTGGTTGGATTTTTTCTTCTTTTTCTTACCTGTGCCTTCAGGCTTTGCCATTGGCTTTTCATTTTTAAGTGATTGTGCTGCATCAAGATTTGCTTGGTTTACCGCAAAACCGGTTACTTCTTCACGCTCTAAGCGCAGTTTGTTTTTTTTCTCGATTATTTTAAAGTGATGAAAGTCTTCGTAATCAATTAACGATAACGCTAGGCCAACTTCACCGGCACGGCCGCTTCGGCCAATACGGTGCATATAATCAGCGGGGCTACGCGGTAAGTTAAAGTTAATAACAACTGGCAGTTTGGCAATATCTAAACCACGGGCTGCTATATCGGTGGCTATAAGTACTTCTATTTCGCCCGCTTTAAATTTTTCTATTACGCGAGTACGCTCACTTTGGCCTTTATCACCATGAAATACCTGTGCGTTAATACCACGCTTTTCAAGCTTACCTGCTAGGTGCTCACAGTCTTTTTTAGCGTTTACAAAAATAAGCGCTTGGCGCCATTTGTGTTGCTTAATTAAATGCGCTAAAACCGTGGTTTTTTCGCCTTTATTAACCGTAAATACGCGCTGTACTAAGGTGCTTTCGTCTTTACTTTGAACTTGTATTTCTACTGGGTTGGTTAACAGCTCTTGCGTTAATTGTGTTACTTGCTCTGGGAAGGTCGCTGAAAACAACATAGTTTGTTTTTTAGCAGGCATAAGCGCTAATAACTCAGCAAGCTCTTCGGTAAAGCCAAGGCTTAGCATGCGGTCGGCTTCATCAAGCACTAAGGTCGTTACTTTATCGAGCTTAATAGCATTGCTTGAGATTAAATCGAGCAAACGCCCTGGTGTTGCCACGATAATATCGGCGCCGCCGCGTAGAGCCTGCATTTGTGTATTAACCGACACACCACCAAATACCGCCACCGTTTTAATCGCGCCATTAAAGTTAGCAGAATACGATTTAACGCTATCGGCCACCTGCGTAGCAAGCTCACGGGTAGGTACCAAAATAAGCCCCGTTACAAAGTTACCTTTGCTCGCTGTTTTTTTAGATCCATGCTCTAAAAATAGGGTTTGCAGCATTGGCAAAGCAAACGTCGCAGTTTTACCTGAGCCAGTATTTGCCCCCGCAATTAAATCGCTACCAGCCACTACACTTGGAATCGCCTTAGCTTGAATTGGCGTAGGTTGGTTATATTCCAAATCGGTTAAACGAGCTTGTAGCTCTGGAATAAGGCCAAGATCGTTAAAGGTACTAGGGCTTGTTGCTGAGGTCATAAAATTGTGGGCTTATTGCTAAAAAAGTAGCCTGTAATTTTAGCGTATTTAGCGCTTATTAAGTAGGGATTAGTGATTTTAATGTGGTTTAAGTAATGGCTGCGAGCGTCGAGCTACAAGCTTCGAGGAATTTTGACTGTCACCGTGAGCACTCCAAACTTAAAGAGGCTTTCATAAAAAGCCAACAACTAAGTTAGCAATATTATTAGTTCTTGCTAAGTTCTGCTTGTAACCTAGCTTTTGTTTCTCTTAAATAATTTATATAAGGATATGAGTCATTTGTAATGGCTAAAGCAGACTCCATCTGTTCAAGCGCTTGGCGAGTATCGCCTTGCATTTCATAGCCATAAGATAAGGCTGAAAACGCATCGACTGATTTTGGGTGGTTTTTTATATTGTACTTAAACACTTCAATAGCACGGGTAAATTGCTTGCTGCCCGTTAAGTTATAACCGAGTGATCTAACAGCGCGATCCGGTGGAGATATTTGCTCGCCCCATTGCTGAGATAATGTTTGATAATAAGCATCAATAGATTCTATATCATCGCCTAAAGCACTCATGGGCATTTGTTTAGGTAAAAACAAATTATGGTAGGCATTAAAAGCCCCTGCGGCCGATGTTAAGTTATGCGATACATTATTAAACGCGTCACTAAAGAAGCGTAAATTTGGCAAGCTATTAGATTGCAAAGCTTGCTGCAGCTCATTATATCGCTCACGCATTAAGCCAGCTTCTTCACCAATATTTATATAAACATAGTTATTCAGATCTTTTGATTTATTGATAAACGACTTAGCCGCTTTTACCGGTGCGCCATAGTTCCACCAAACCGCAGGGCTGTAAGCAATGTGTGCTTGGAAAAGCTCAGGGTTAGCTTGCATTGTATAAAGTGCAAACACGCCTGCCGCAGAGGCCCCAGCAATTACATTAAAGTTGTGCGCACGATAACTTTTATTAATTAAGGGCATAAGTTCTTGCTCAATAAATACTAAAAACTTTGCTGCACCACCGCCTTCACCTACTGGGCCTTGTGGCTCTTTATTAACTGTGGGGTATAAATCTCTTAAGCGATTGGTGTTTTCAATAGCGACAATAATAACTTCAGGCGCACGATTATCATTTTGCAAGCGCTCCATCACTGCACTTATAAGCGGTATGTTACCCGCGCCATCAAGGCGATAAATGACCGGATAAACTTTGTTTGGATTAGCTTGATAACTCTTTGGAAGCTGGACTACAACGGTACGTTGCTCATTTAAAACTGCTGAATTAATAGTATGTGTTTGTTGCGTATAGCTAATGGTTTGCTGTTTTAAATCAGGCTCTGCAAGTGTGCTACTAGAATAAAATATAAATAAACTACATATAAAAACAGCGGTTAATAAACGCATTACTAATCCTTTAGAAAATAGTGTGTTATTTAATCTAACAGGCTTTGAGGTACAAAAAAAGGCGCATTAAGCGCCTTTTTATCTTTAACAGGTAATTACCAACCTTTTGATTTTACTCAACAGTAACCGATTTAGCTAAGTTACGTGGTTGGTCAACGTCAGTGCCTTTAATTACCGCTACGTAATACGAGAGTAACTGTAATGGCAGTGTGTAAACAATTGGCGCAATAATGTCGTCAGTGTGGTTTACGTTGATTACACGCATTGTGTCGTCTGACTCAAAGTGTGAATCTTTATCTGCGAATACGTAAATAATGCCGCCACGTGCGCGTACTTCTTCTACGTTTGATTTAAGCTTTTCTAATAGCTCATTGTTTGGTGCTACAACAATAATTGGCATGTCGGCATCAATAAGTGCAAGTGGGCCATGTTTTAGCTCGCCTGCTGCGTAGGCTTCTGCGTGAATGTACGAAATCTCTTTAAGTTTAAGCGCACCTTCCATTGCAATTGGGTATTGCGAGCCACGACCTAAAAACAGTGAGTGATGCTTGTCGGCAAATTCTTCTGCAAGGTCTGCAATGCCATCAGCTAGTAGTAATGTTTCTTCAAGCTTAGCTGGAAGTACTTTAATTGCATTTACAATGGCACTTTGATCAAGGCCTTTTTCTTGAGCTACAGACGCAGTAAGCATTAACAAACCAACTAATTGCGTTGTAAATGCTTTAGTAGATGCTACGCCAATTTCAGCGCCCGCTTTAGTCATAAAGGCAAGGTCTGATTCGCGTACAAGCGATGAACCTGGTACGTTACAAATGGTCATTGATGCCATGTAACCTTGCTCTTTAGCTAAACGTAATGCAGCTAGCGTATCGGCTGTTTCACCCGATTGAGAAATAGTCACAAGTAGGCTGTTTTCATGAACAAACGACTGACGGTATCTAAATTCAGAAGCTATTTCTACATTACAGCTAACACCCGCAAATTGCTCAAGCCAGTAACGTGCAACCATACCTGAATGGTATGACGTACCACAGGCTATAATTTGTACGTGTTTTACATCTTTAAATATTTGCTGAGCGCTGTCGCCAAAGGCATCAATTGCTACGCGGTCGTCGTTTAAACGTCCTTCAAGCGTATTGCGTACTGCAAGTGGTTGCTCGTAAATTTCTTTTAGCATGTAGTGGCGGTAGTCGCCTTTGCCTGATGCATCTTGTGTGATGTTTGATTCAACCACTTCACGCTCTACAGGTTTGCCATTTTCATCAAAAATTTCTACTGTGTCGCGCGTAATGCGGGCTACGTCGCCTTCTTCTAAAAATATGAAACTACGAGTAACTGGTAATAGTGCTAACTGATCAGAGGCAATAAAGTTTTCCCCAAGGCCTAAACCTATAACAAGTGGGCTACCTGAGCGCGCTACGATGATTTCGTTGTCGTTTGCTTTATCAAATACAACGGTACCAAATGCACCTTCAAATTGCTTAACAGCTGCTTGAACAGATGCAAGTAACGTAGTGTGTTGCTTACGAAGCTTATGAATTAAGTGCACCATTACTTCGGTATCGGTTTCAGATAAGAACTCGTAGCCTTCTTCTTTAAGTGATGCGCGTAAGCTTGCATGGTTTTCAATAATACCGTTATGCACAAGTGCTAGCTGGTTGTTTGATACATGCGGATGAGCGTTTTCTTCTGTAACACTACCGTGTGTTGCCCAACGTGTGTGTGCAATACCTGTATGACCGCTAACGCCTGCTTTCTCAAGTGCGGCTTCTACGTTCACTACTTTACCGACGGCTTTTACAGTATTTAGCGTAGAGCCTTCTAAAAGTGCTACACCGGCAGAGTCGTAGCCACGGTATTCAAGACGTTTAAGGCCTTCAACTAAAATTTTGTTTACTGGACGTTCTGCAACCGCCCCAACTATTCCACACATAGTGTCTCCATTAATTTTTTAATTCTAGTAACTCGCTTTGTAGTTACTAATCAATAATCTCTGCACAAATTAGTTTTACACCACACGCCTCAATCGCTTTGCGTTTATCATCTGCTAAGCCAGTATCGGTTATTAATGTGGTTACTATTTTCCACGGTAATTCTAAATTTGGTATTTTTCGGCCAATCTTATCTGACTCAACCATTACTATTACTTCACGGGCGGCCTTTGCCATAACTTGGCTTAAGCCGACTAACTCATTAAAGGTAGTAGTGCCGCGTTTTACATCTATGCCGTCTGCACCAATAAATAGCTGATCAAAGTCATAAGAGCATAATACGTTTTCGGCAACTTGCCCCTGAAACGACTCAGAATGCGGATCCCATGTTCCGCCAGTCATTAAAAGTGTTGGCTCGTTTTCAAGTGATAGCAAACGGCTCGCCACTTTAATCGCGTTAGTCATTACAACTAACCCGTGCTTATTTGCAAGCTCTGGGATCATAGCGGCCGTAGTACGCCCGCTATCAATAATAATACGGTTATGATCTTTTATAAGTGCAGCAGCAGCCTTTGCTATTGCTACTTTGCGCTTAGAGTCTATTTCGTCGGTGACGATTTCTTTTGGCAGTGCGATAGCACCGCCGTAACGGCGCAGTAACAGGCCACTTTTTTCAAGCGCGGTTAAATCTTTACGAATGGTTACTTCAGATGTTTGAAACTGCTCCGCAAGCTTTTCAACAGCCACTTCACCTAGCTCATTTACCTGAGTAAGTATTAAATGACGGCGTTGCTGGGT
Organism: Pseudoalteromonas sp. GABNS16E; assembly: GCF_028598715.1. NCBI lineage: Bacteria > Pseudomonadati > Pseudomonadota > Gammaproteobacteria > Alteromonadales > Pseudoalteromonadaceae > Pseudoalteromonas > Pseudoalteromonas sp. GABNS16E. The sequence goes on along the minus strand of NZ_JAQREZ010000081.1, from coordinate 1,091 downwards.
GTTTCGTTTAGTCATAAAGCTCGCAGATTAAGTTTCGTTTCGAAAGATGTGCAATTCTAAACGAAACTAGTTAAATGGCAAGTGAACGAGCAAAAATAAAGCAGCTTTCAACGAGTAATAATAAAGGTAAAATAGTCACAGCATCTCTTAACTAAACAAAGAAACCTTAATGCAGCCATTTAATAGCTTAAACAAAGAGCTTTTAGCCCTACGTAGACAAACAGGCGAAATATGCCGACTCTTCAATAAAAGCCCGAGTAAAGGTAATTTAAAACGCATTAAAGAGCTATTCGCTCAATGCGGTGAAGGCGTAATTATAGAATCAGGTTTTCATTGCGATTATGGTAATCAAATAGCTATTGGTGATCGTAGCTTCATAAACATTAACTGTACGGTATTAGATGCCCCAATTAGTGAAGGAGCTATCAGCATTGGTGATGACTGCTTAATTGGCCCCAATGTTCAGCTATTGACTGTATCCCATGCTGTTAACCCTACACAGCGACTGAATAAAGAAAACTTTGCTGCTCCTATTACAATAGGCAACAACGTGTGGATTGGCGCAGGTGCAATTATTTTAGCGGGCGTATGCATTGGGGATAACAGTGTTATTGGTGCGGGATCTGTAGTTACTAAAAATGTAGAGACGGATACTGTTGTTGCTGGTAATCCAGCTCGTGAGATAAGAACACTATAACTATAATCGATGTTTTTTTGCGTCGGGTGTCGCTACGCTCGCCCGACCTACATTCTAGAAGTAGATGAGTGTGCATTAATTGTCCGCATTTCACCTTTCTGCAGACGTAAAAAAGCCCGACTCTTTCGAGTCGGGCTTTCTTGTATTTGGAGCCTGGCAATGTCGTAGTGCCCACAGCGATAGAGAGTCACATAGCAAATGCTACACCATCGTTGGCCGGGCTCGCCTTCGAGCTGTTTTACTTCTCTGGTGAGTTAGCCATGGGTCGTATCCGTCCGGTGATCACCGCCTAGCCTTTAAAATTCCACGGTAATAGACTATCGATATCAGGTGTTGATTGGCACAGCTCATCTAAACACGCGGTGATGTAATCGTATGGCGCTAAGCCGTTGGC
>NZ_JAQREZ010000080.1:0-13544 GCF_028598715.1 Pseudoalteromonas sp. GABNS16E | reverse complement strand
CATCTACGTAAATTGCATCTAAGTTATTCATGCCCTTGCCTTGGTAATCTTATGTTTCTTGGTCGAAAGATCTGATCACCGCAAGGGCATTTAGTTCCATTTCTTATGTGCAGCTCAGGTTAATTACGTTAAGCATGTAATGGGTGGCGATGAACTCGTGGTAACCAGTGCGCTGGTGGTGTTTTCGCTAAGCATTGCCGTGGGGTCTTTGTTGTGCGAAAAGCTTTCGCGCTCACGTATTGAGCTGGGCATTGTACCTTTTGGCGCTATTTTAATTACGCTATTTTTGTATTTACTAAGCCAAGAGCCGGCTATTAGTGAATATATCGCGCCCTCTGAAAACTTATTAACCCTAAAGCAAGTGCTCAATACAGGCGACATGGTATGGCATTTTGTTTGGATGGCAGGTATTGGTATTGCATCCGGTTTTTATACTGTGCCGCTGTATGCGCTTATTCAACAGCGTACCGAGGAGGCAAGTCGTTCACGGGTGATTGCTGCTAATAATGTGCTTAATGCGCTCTTTATGGTTGGCAGTGCCATATTAAGTATTGTAACGCTCTTTGTTTTAGAGTGGCATATTTCGTCGTTACTATTGCTTTTGGCGGGGCTTAATTTGCTTATCTCTATTTATATTTACACTAAGGTGCCGGAGTTTTTCTTGCGCTTTGTTATCTATATTTTAGCCATATGCATGTATCGCGTGCGCACAAAAAGGCATGAAAATATTCCAAGCGAAGGTGCAGCCGTTATTGTAGCTAATCATGTAAGCTTTGTAGATTGGATGTTTATTTTAGCCACTTCGCCTAGGCCTATACGCTTTATGGTGTTTGCTCCCATTTATTACTCAAAAGCGCTGCATTGGCTATTTAAAATGGCAAAAGCTATTCCAATTGATAGCGAAAAAGCCAACCCAAAGGCGTTTGCAAAAGCATTTGATGAGGTTGCCGCAGCGCTTGAACGCGGTGAGTTAGTTGGTATTTTTCCTGAAGGAAAACTAACAAGCAATGGTGAAATGGACATGTTTAGGCGGGGCATTGAGCGGATTATAGCGCGCACACCTGTGCCTGTTGTGCCCGTTCACTTAGATGGCTTGTGGGGCAGTATGTTTAGCCGTAAAGCCAAGTGGCAACTACCACGCCTTAAATGGTCTTTAGTCTCGGTGAGTGTGGGAGAGCCGATTGGCGCTGAGCAGGTAAGTGCTAATTATTTGCACGAACAAGTCAGCGCTTTAAAAGCCCAGCACGCTAAAAATACACCGTAATTAACTCTAAAAGCCACATTTTTATGTGGCTTTTTATTTATGTCAGCGCAAAAGCTGCTTTTTTAAATTTTTCCCTTGAAGTTACTCCACCTCACCCCATATTAAGTGCATAACGCAGACACTTTGCTAATTGGAGATACATAAATGACTGCAGCACAAAAAGAAACATTAGGCTTTCAAACAGAAGTAAAACAACTATTAAACTTAATGATTCATTCGTTATATTCGAATAAAGAAATATTTTTACGTGAACTTGTATCAAATGCATCAGATGCCGCCGATAAGCTACGCTTTTTAGCGCTTTCTGATGGCGACCTTTACCAAGGTGATGCCGATTTACGTGTACGTATTAGCGCAGATAAAGAAGCGAACACAATTACCATTTCTGACAATGGTATTGGTATGACGCGTGAAGAAGTGATTAGCTCTTTAGGAACTATTGCTAAGTCGGGTACTGCTGAGTTTTTCAAAAACTTAACCGGTGACCAAAGTAAAGACTCGCAATTAATTGGTCAATTTGGTGTTGGTTTTTACTCGGCATTTATTGTGGCTGATGAAGTGACAGTGCGCACGCGTAAAGCGGGTGAAACACAAGCGTACGAGTGGCAATCACAAGGTGAAGGTGAGTACACGTTACAAGAAATTGAAAAAGAAGGCCGTGGTACGGATATCATTTTACACCTGCGTGAAGAAGAAAAAGAATACGCGGATGAATACCGTTTACGTAGCATCGTTACTAAATACTCAGATCATATTTCTACGCCTGTACAAATGTATAAAGCAGAAGTGCCTGAGTCTGAAGGCGAAGACGGCGAAAAAATCCCAGCAGTTCCAGGTGAATGGGAAAGCATTAACCGTGCAACCGCTTTATGGACACGTGATAAGTCAGAGGTTTCTGATGAAGAATACAAAGAGTTTTACAAGCATGTAAGCCATGATTGGGAAGAGCCGCTAAACTGGGCGCACAATAAAGTAGAAGGTAAAACTGAGTACACAAGCTTATTGTATATCCCTAAAAAAGCGCCGTTCGATTTATGGAACCGTGAGCGCCAAAGTGGCTTAAAACTGTATGTTCAACGTGTCTTTATTATGGATGACGCTGAGCAGTTTATGCCAAGCTACCTGCGCTTTGTAAAAGGCTTGCTTGATTCAAACGATTTACCACTAAATGTATCGCGCGAAATTTTACAAGATAACAAAGTAACGCAAGCGATTCGTAAAGGGTGTACGTCTCGTATCTTAAAAATGCTAGAGCGTATGGCTAAAAACAAAGCCGAAGACTACCAAACATTTTGGAACGAGTTTGGCCAAGTAATCAAAGAAGGCCCAGCAGAAGATACAGCGAATAAAGAAGCCATTGCTAAATTGTTACGCTTCTCATCTACGCATACCGACTCAGAAACACAAGATGTATCGCTTGAGCAATACATTGAGCGTATGAACGATGAGCAAGATAAAATTTACTACGTGGTTGCTGATTCGTTTACAGCGGCTAAAAACTCGCCGCACTTAGAAATCTTCCGCAAAAAAGGCATCGAAGTATTATTACTAAGTGACCGTGTTGATGAGTGGATGATGAGCCACTTAACTGAGTTTAACGAAAAATCATTCCAGTCAATTACCCGTGGCGACCTTGATTTAGGTAAGCTTGACGACGAAGAAACGAAAAAAGCACAAGAAGAGTCTGAAAAAGAAGTAGAAGGCTTAATTGAGCGCATTAAAACAGCGCTAGGCGAAGAAGTTAAAGAAGTACGCTTTACGCATCGCTTAACAGACTCTCCTGCCTGTGTGGTTAGCGATGAGAACGACATGAGCTCGCAAATGCAAAAGCTTATGGAGTCAGTAGGGCAACCTGTACCAGAGGCTAAGCCAGTGTTTGAGCTTAACCCTGAGCATCAGTTAGTTAAGCACTTAAACGATGAGCAAGACGAAGATAAGTTTGCACAGTGGTCTCATGTATTACTAGACCAAGCTTTACTTGCTGAACGCGGTACATTAAAAGATCCTACCGGGTTCGTAACACGTTTAAACAAGTTAATGCTTGATTTAAATAAGTAAGGCTAACAGGCTCTTTTAATTGCTAAAAGAGCCTAAAATATAACCATAATTATAAAGGAAGCGTATGCTTCCTTTTTTTATGCGCTCTAAAGTAGGCAATTAGTATAAGTTGCTTGAGTATCTGCAGCGCTTGTGGAAGAATTCAGGCTTTAAAATAAATATCCATACTAGGGGACAATGATATGCGCATTATTCTTTTGGGCGCGCCAGGTGCTGGTAAAGGTACTCAAGCTCAGTTTTTAATGGACAAATACGGTATTCCACAAATTTCTACCGGTGATATGCTTCGTGCAGCCATTAAAGAAGGTACACCACTTGGCTTAGAAGCGAAAAAAGTAATGGATGCAGGTCAGTTAATTTCTGACGATATCATCATTGGTTTAGTGAAAGAGCGTATTGCTAAACCAGACTGCGAACAAGGCTTTTTACTTGATGGCTTCCCACGTACTATTCCACAAGCAGATGCTATGAAAGAAAATGGCGTTGTGGTTGATCACGTTATTGAGTTTGACGTTGCTGATGAAGTAATTGTTGAGCGTATGGGTGGACGTCGCGTACATCCTGGCTCTGGCCGTGTTTATCACGTTGTTTACAACCCACCAAAAGTGGAAGGTAAAGACGATGAAACAGGCGAAGAGCTTATTATTCGTGCAGATGACACGGAAGAAACAGTTCGTAAACGTTTAGCTATTTACCATGAGCAAACTATGCCATTGGTTGATTACTACCAAGCTGAAGCGCAAGCAGGTAACACGCAGTACCATAAAATTGATGGTACGCAAGCTGTTGAAACAGTAAGCCAGCAACTAGCAGAGCTTTTAGGTTAATATAATCTAAACACAGCTTAGGTATTAAAAAACCGCCCAAGGGCGGTTTTTTTGTATTTAGTAGCTTTTAACAATTTAAAATTAAACCACCAAAGGTCAACACGCCCTGTTACCTATAACGTTTTTAGCTTTTCTATTACTGGGTCGTAGTTTGGCTCGGTAGATAAATTAGACACGAGCTGTTTGTATATCACTGTATGGCTTTTATCTAAAATAAGCACAGCGCGAGTTAGTAGCCCCATATCTTTTATAATTAAGCCATATTTTTGGCCAAAGTCTCGCCATACAGAGTCAGAAAGAGCTGTTACTTTGTCGATGTTTTCAGCATTACAAAAGCGTTTTTGAGCAAAAGGTAAATCGGCACTGATGGTCAGTATTGCGATAGCAGGAAATCGCGTCGCTACTTTTTCATTAAAATGTTTGGTTTGTAAGCTACAAATGCCAGTATCTAAACTTGGCACTACGCTGATTAATACAGCTTGCCCTTTATAATCATTAAGATTTACAGGGGCAAAACCACCATCAACCACTTTAAAATTTGGCGCATTATCACCTACACTTACACCTTTACCTAACAAAGTGACAGGCTTACCCTGAGCAGAGACCTTACCTGCATCAAGCGTGTTTTCTGGGTACTGTGATACGTGCCCAACTGAGCTTAAAGCCAGTGTGCTTAGTGCAAAAATAAGAGAGCGTACCATAGGTTATTTCCTTTTAAATTAACGCAATAGGTTTGAGTGTATTATACTTAATATCACTGACCAAGCGATTAAATATCACTGTAAAAATAATAATAAGTTCTGTGATATATAAATTGTAAACTGCATGAACTTTTATTAACATGTAGTTACAAAATGTATCTTTAATAAAGTCATAAGGCCTATTGACAACATTGGGTTAAATAATAGAGAGATAGTATGTCAACATCCGTATTAATATGTGACGACTCAAAATTAGCGAGGCGCCAGCTAGCCCGCTCTTTACCAGATGACTGGGATATTAAAGTAGAGTTTGCTCAAGATGGTGTTGATTGCATCAAAAAACTAAAAATAATCGAGCCTGAAATCCTTTTTCTTGATTTAAACATGCCTGAAATGGACGGTTACGAAGTCCTTATGGCCATGAAAGAGCAAGGCCTTAATATTCTAACCGTGGTTGTATCTGGCGATATTCAGCCAAATGCGCACCAACGCGTACTTGAATTAGGCGCCATTGATTTTATCCAAAAACCTTGCTCACCTGAAAAACTTGCCGATATTATCGAGCATCATGGCATTAAAGATAAAGCCATGCGCGAGCGTCTTGCTCATTCTTTAGGTGAACAAGTAGACCCAGATGTGCGCGATATATACCAAGAGCTTACAAATGTCGCTATGGGCCAAGCAGGCGATTTGCTTGCACGGCTTTTGAATGTGTTTGTAGAGCTGCCAATTCCGAATGTGAATGTGCTTGAAGTTAATGAACTGGATATGGCGCTGCAGTCAATTGACAATAATGCTGCCACATCAGGGGTGTGCCAAGGCTTTATTGGCGGTGGCGTATCGGGCGAGGCATTACTTTTATTAAACGACTCAAGCTTTAAAGAAATTGCGTCACTGATGAATTACGACGGTGAGCTGAACGACAAAGTTGAGCTTGAGCTACTTATGGATATTAGTAATATTTTAATAGGCTCAATTTTAACGGGGCTTTCTAAACAGCTAGATATGTCTTTTAGCCAAGGTCATCCCATTGTACTTGGCCAACATCGCGACGTATCTGAATTGGTTAAATCAAATAAATCTCGTTGGCAAAGAACCTTAGCGATAGAAATAAGCTACGGCATCGAAAACCACGATATTAACTGCGATCTTATGCTGTTATTTACCGAAGATTCACTTAAAACTTTGAAATACAAAGTTGCTTACCTATTAGAAGACTAAGTTATGGCCGCTGATTTAGAAATGAATGAGATCCATTGGTTAATGGATATGTTTAACACGGTTGATGTGGGCCTGGTTGTACTGGATAGAAATTATAAAGTGTGTGTATGGAATGGCTTTATGGAAAACCATTCTGGGCTATTACCAAGTGCTGTAAAAGACAAAGACCTATTTGATTTATTTCCTTCGATTGATGAGAAATGGTTTAGAAGCAAGTCAGAGTCTGTATTTGTACTTAAAAACCGCTCTTTTACTATCTGGGAGCAGCAACCTTACATCTTTCGTTTTAAAAACTACCGCCCCATTACCGGTAAAGCGGATTACATGTACCAAAATGCGACCTTTATTCCACTTACCAATACACTGGGTGAGGTCAGTCATATTTGTATCATTATTTATGATGTTACCGATGTGGCGGTCAATAAAAAAGAATTAGAAGATTTAAATAAGCGTTTGGAGCAAGTAAGCCAAACCGACAGCTTGACGCAGCTGTTTAACCGTGGGCATTGGGAAAGCACACTGCACCAAGAGTTTTTGCGTGTTAAGCGCAGCGGTGGCAGCAGCACATTATTGATGTTTGATATCGATCATTTTAAAAAAATTAATGATGAGCATGGCCATAGCTGTGGCGATGAAGCGCTACGCCACCTTTCAGAACTGTTACGAACGACGCTTCGCGAAACCGATATAGCAGGGCGTTATGGTGGGGAGGAGTTTGTTGTTACTTTACTCGATACCGACAAGCAAGGCGCAGCAATATTTGCCGAGCGCATAAGAGCGTTAATAGAAGCCAACCCTTTTGTTTATAAAAACACAAAAATAGAGATGACTGTGAGTGTTGGTTTTGCAGGAAATAGCCCTGACTTTGCAAAACATGAGCGGTGGATTGAAGCCGCTGACAAAGCCCTGTATCACTCAAAAGAGCATGGCCGTAACAGAGTAACCGATTTTGAGGATATAAAAAATGACGCATAAGCGTCTTTTTTATGCGCTGCTAAAATTAAGGCAGCGGTAATATTACTGCTAAATTAAAGTAACCAAGGATGCATCTAATTGCGCCGCAAGTCTTGGCAGTAAATCCTTAACAAGGGCTTGATTAAAATGCCATTCTTTATCAGGCATTTTATTTACTCTGTAGTATGGCGAGTATCATCTGCTGGGCATTGGCCAAGAGTAGACACATCGCCTGTACAGGTCTCTTGCTCTAATTGAACCTTGAATCCCCATAACCTGTACAGGTGTTTTAGCATTTCTTTATGCGAGTCAGCAAGGGGGATGTTATTGTGAGGAACATAACGCAACGTTAAAGAGCGATCGCCTCTAACATCTACATTATATACTTGAATATTAGGTTCGTGATTACTCAAGTTATATTGTGCTGAAAGCGCTTCGCGTACAGCCTGATAACCGCTATCATCATGTATTGCGCCTACCTCTAGATGTGGGTTACGGCTGTGATCGACAATAGTAAACAGCTTAAAATCACGAATCAACTTAGGTGATAAAAATTGGCTTATGAAGCTTTCATCTTTAAAGTTTTCCATCGCAAAATGCAGTGTGTCTAGCCAATTAGTGCCTGCATATTCAGGAAACCAGCGTCTATCCTCATCTGTTGGGTTTTCGCAAATACGGCGAATATCCACCATCATATTAAAACCCAATGCATACGGGTTTATACCTGAATAGTAATTGCTGTTATAAGGTGGCTGATAAACCACGTTGGTATGGCTTTGCAAAAACTCCATCATAAAGGAGTCGGTTAATTTACCTTCATCATATAAATGGTTCAAAATGGTGTAGTGCCAAAAGGTAGCCCAGCCTTCGTTCATCACTTGGGTTTGTTTTTGCGGATAAAAATATTGCGATATCTTTCGCACAATACGTATTATTTCTCGCTGCCAAGACTCTAATAAAGGCGCGTTTTTCTCAATAAAGTATAAAATGTTTTCTTGCGGCTCTTGCGGAAAATGCCTCTCTTGCTTTTTAGCTTCTTGCTGTTGAGCGGGGATAGTGCGCCATAGCTCGTTTACTTGAGATTGCATGTAGTCTTCACGCTCTTTTTGGCGTTTTTGTTCTTCAAAAAGGGAAATTTGCTGCGGGCGTTTATATCTATCTACGCCGAAATTCATCAATGCGTGACATGAATCAATTAAGCTTTCTACTTGTGTAATACCGTATTTTTCTTCGCAGCGGCTAATGTAATTTTTAGCAAACACTAAGTAATCTATGATGGAGTCTGCGTCAGTCCATGTTTTAAATAAGTAGTTTCCTTTAAAAAATGAGTTATGGCCATAACAGGCATGCGCCATAACCAGTGCCTGCATAGGGAGTGTGTTTTCTTCCATTAAATAAGCAATACAGGGGTTTGAATTAATCACAATTTCGTAAGCCAGCCCCATTTGCCCACGCTTATAATTTTGTTCGGTTTGTATAAATTTTTTACCATATGACCAATGGCTGTAGCCTATAGGCATGCCTACGCTTGAATAAGCATCCATCATTTGCTCAGCTGTTATTACTTCAATTTGGTTAGGGTAAGTGTCTAAGCGGTAATGCGCTGCAACACGGGCTATTTCAGTTTGATATTGCTCAAGCAGCTCAAAGGTCCAATCTGGGCCATCGCTAATTCGTTCAGTGCTCATAGTAAACCTCGCTTAGGCTAAGCAGCCCCTTGTTGTTGACGATTTTTTTTAAATAGCTCCCTAAACATAGGGTAAATGTCTTCAACACTTTGAATATGTTGTATTGCAAAGTTGCTATGGGTTTGGGTGATGCTTTGATATTCGCGCCATAAGCTTTGGTGCGCACGCGTGGTAATTTCTATATAGGCAAAGTAGCGTACCGCATTAAGTAGCTTATTGCGTAATATTTCACCGCAGTGTGGGGTGTCGTCTGCCCAGTTATCGCCATCAGATGCTTGCGCTGCGTATATATTCCATTGCTCTGAATCATAGCGCTCTTTTATTATTTCGTTCATTAATTTAAGGGCACTGGAGACAATAGTGCCGCCAGTTTCTTGAGAATAAAAAAACTCTTGTTCGTCGACCTCTTTAGCTTGTGTGTGGTGGCGTATATACACCACCTCAATGTCTTTATAACTTCGGGTCAAAAATTGATACAGCAAAATATAAAAACGCTTTGCCATGTCTTTTGTGGCCTGATCCATTGAGCCTGATACATCCATAATACAAAACATAACGGCTTTGCTGGTGGGGTGGGGGCGTTTTTCATAATTACGAAAACGTAAGTCGTAATTATCAATAAATGGTACGGCTTTTATTTGCTGTTTAAGTTGTTCAATTTCCTCTTGTAATAACGCAATGATGGCTTGGTCGCTGTCGGCTTGCTCACGCTCCATCGCAAGTTGGCCTTCAAGCTCTGCTAGGCGCCTTTTTTTACCCGCGCTCATGGCGACTCTTCTGGCGAGTGAGCCCTGTAATGAGCGTACTATATCAATATTACTGGGCATACCATCGCTACAAAAACCAGCCCGATGAGTTTTCATTTGTACAAGCTTATCTAGCTGGTTTTCTTGTAAGTTGGGCAGCTCTAGGTCTTCAAAGAGTAAATCAAGGTATTCATCTTTAGAAATAGAAAACACAAAGTCATCTTGGCCTTCGCCTGAATCACTTGCATCGCCATCGCCTGCGCCACCACCTTGGCCGCCTTTAGGGCGCTCAATTTTGTCACCTGTTGAAAATTGATCGTTGCCAGGGTGAACTTGTTCTCTGTCGCCCCCTTTGCCTTGGTGAAAAATGGGCTCGCTAATATCTCGTTGCGGGATAGATATACTCTCCCCTGAACTTGAGTCGGTAACGCTGCGTTTATTAACCGCATCAGACACTGCTTCTTTTATTTGCTTTTTATAGCGCCTAATAAAGCGCTGACGATTAAGCGTGCTTTTGTTTTTACCATTTAAGCGTCTATCTATAAAATGCGCCATACTGTTCCCCCTAAACTACATGAAGGTTACTGCGATTTTCTAACCCGTAAATACCACTCAGAAAGTAAACGCACTTGTTTTTGCGTGTAGCCTTTTTCAACCATGCGGTTAACAAAGTCCTCGTGTTTTTGTTGATCCTCAGCGGAGGTTTTTGTATTAAAGGAAATAACAGGCAGTAGATCTTCGGTATTTGAGAACATTTTTTTCTCAATCACAGTGCGTAGTTTTTCGTAGCTTGTCCATAACGGGTTTTTACCATTATTGTGAGCGCGTGCACGTAATACAAAGTTAACTATTTCGTTCCTAAAATCTTTGGGATTAGAAATGCCGGCGGGTTTTTCTATTTTTTCAAGTTCTGCATTTAACGAGGCGCGGTCAAATAACTGTCCTGTATCTGGGTCTCTGTATTCTTGATCTTGTATCCAAAAATCAGCATAAATCACATAGCGGTCAAAAATATTTTGGCCATATTCAGAGTATGACTCTAAATATGCGGTTTGTAGTTCTTTACCAATAAACTCAACATATTGCGGAATTAAATAGCCTTTTAAAAAACTTAAATAGCGCTCTTCCACTTCGGCGCTAAATTGTTCACGCTCTATTTGTTGCTCCAAAACATAAAATAAATGCACCGGATTAGCTGCAACCTCGGTAGTATCAAAATTAAATACGCGCGACAAAATCTTAAAAGCAAAACGAGTGGAAAGGCCGGTCATGCCTTCATCTACCCCTGCGTAATCACGATACTCCTGATAAGATTTTGCTTTAGGGTCGGTATCTTTTAGGGTTTCACCATCATAGACCCGCATTTTTGAGTAAATACTAGAGTTTTCAGGTTCTTTTAATCGAGATAAGGTAGTAAATTGCGCTAACGCTTTAAGCGTACCTGGTGCACACGGTGCACTGGCAAGTTCACTATGTTGAATAAGTTTGTCGTAGATTTTTATTTCTTCGGTCACGCGCAGACAATAAGGGACCTTTACAATATAAACACGATCTAAAAACGCTTCATTGTTTTTATTATTTTTGAATGTTTGCCATTCTGACTCATTTGAGTGGGCTAAAATCATGCCGTTAAAGGGCAGAGCGCTAATACCTTCAGTACCGTTGTAGTTACCCTCTTGCGTTGCGGTAAGGAGTGGATGCAGCACCTTGATAGGGGCTTTAAACATTTCTACAAACTCCATTAAACCTTGGTTTGCTAAACATAAAGAGCCTGAGTAGGCGTAGGCATCGGGGTCGTTTTGAGCAAAGTGCTCAAGCTGGCGAATATCTACTTTGCCTACCAATGCAGAAATATCTTGATTATTTTCATCACCGGGTTCGGTTTTGGCTATACCTATTTGATTTAAAATAGAGGGGTAGCGTTTGACGACTCTAAATTGGCTAATATCGCCGTTAAATTCTTTTAATCGTTTACCAGCCCATGGCGACATAATCGTTTTTAAATAACGTGGTTTAATACCGTATTCTTTTTCGAGAACGTTGGCATCTTCTACTGGGTCAAACAAACTGAGAGGGTGATCGTTTACCGGAGAGCCTTTAATTGAATAGATAGGCACTTGTTGCATTAAATATTTTAGTTTTTCTGCAATTGAAGATTTTCCTCCCCCAACAGGGCCGAGTAAATAAAGGACTTGTTTGCATTCTTCTAGGCCTTGAGCCGCATGCTTTAGGTAGGAGACAATTTGTTCTATGGCATCTTCCATGCCGTAAAAGTCTGCAAAGGCAGGGTAGCGTGCAACCACTCTATTAGAAAATAACCGGCTTAAACGTGCATCGGTTACGGTATCAACCATTTGCGGCTCGCCTATTGCCATAAGTAAACGCTCAGGGGCGCTGGCATAAGCTGATTTGTCATTTTTACAAATTTCTAGAAATTCGCTAATGCTGTATTCTTCTTCTTGTGCTGCTTCGTATCGTGCTTGGTAGTGCTCAAAAATAGTCATAATAACCTCCGAAACCCGCTTTAAAAAGGTGCTTACTTTTTAAAGTTTAGTCAGAGATTGATATTTTTGTGCAATAAAATTAAAAATTTAAGTGAAAAAAGATCATGTGGCTAAATTAGCAATTTAGCGCGTATAAAGGCGGTTTTAATTTTATAAAGGCATAAAAAAAGACGCCGAGGCGTCTTTTTAAATCAGCGTATAATAGCTAATTAAGCGAAGTTAGCGTTCGCGAATTCCCAGTTAACAAGCGCCCAAAAACCTTTAAGGTAATCAGGACGAACGTTACGGTAATCTATGTAGTAAGCGTGTTCCCATAAATCCACAGTTAGGATTGGTGTAACACCTTCGTCTGTAAGCGGCGTTGCTGCGTTAGACGTGTTTACGATATCTAATGAACCGTCAGCTAGTTTAACTAACCATGTCCAGCTAGAACCAAAGTTATTAACCGCTTTGTCGTTTAATGCATCTTTAAACGCGTCAAAAGAGCCCCATTTAGCGTTAATAGCGTCAGCGATAGCACCTGTTGGCTCGCCGCCGCCATTTGGAGATAGACAGTTCCAGTAGAAAGTGTGGTTCCAAATTTGTGCAGCGTTGTTAAATACGCCACCTTCAGATGAACAAACAATCTCTTCTAAAGATTTATTTTCAAATTCAGTACCTGGAATTAAACCGTTTAATTTAACAACGTAAGTGTTGTGGTGCTTACCGTGGTGATACTCAAGAGTTTCTTGTGAAATATGAGGCTCAAGTGCATCAATTGCATATGGTAGTGACGGTAGTTCAAATGCCATTTTTTTATCTCCATCTTCTTTTGGTTGATAACTCGCTTGATAGTACGTAATGCCTGATAGAACAGACCACTTACCTATACCAAACGAAAATATAGTGTTACTATAATTGTTGAGTATTTTACTCAAGTTTAAGCAAACAGCAATGCTATTGCTAAAGACTATTTCAATTGCGGCTTTATTTGCCCATTTTAAGTTATATATCTGTGGCCACAATGATTTATTTTCAAGCCCTAGGTATATCAAGCTATCGTCATTTTGAGGTTGTAGATGGAAACCATTGATAAAATTAAACAGCAGATTTCAGAAAACCCAATTATCCTTTACATGAAAGGGTCGCCTAAATTACCAAATTGTGGTTTTTCTTCACAAGCGTCACAAGCTCTAATGTCATGTGGCGAACCATTTGCCTATGTTGATATTTTACTTAATCCAGATATTCGCGCTGAGTTACCAGCATACGCAAATTGGCCTACTTTCCCACAGCTTTGGGTTGAGGGCGAATTAGTAGGTGGTTGTGACATTATCATTGAAATGTTTCAACGTGGTGAATTACAGCCACTGATCACTGAAACTGCAGCTAAGTATAAAGAAGCTGACGCAGAGTAATTGCTACTTTGCTAGATTATTAAAGCCACGTTTTACGTGGCTTTTTTGTGCCTATATATGTCTTGTCCTGAAATGTGTTTACACATTTAGGACTTATTTTATGAAAACCACTAAAACTAAAGACGTTAAGCGTACTCAGCGAGATTATACATTAGGCTTTAAATTATCTATTGTTGAGCAAGTA